>JAHIFK010000269.1 GCA_018900975.1 Methanobacteriota archaeon | reverse complement strand
GACTATGATAAAATAGAGCTCCAGCACATACTTCAGGAGAATCTCCAGGACCTCGGGATGGTCAGGAACCAGATACGGGAAAAGCTGGCTCACACACACGGCATTGACATGCAAAGGGGCTCTCTCGGGTTCGAAGTGGAATCCGCGACAGAACGCGACAGGTTAAAAGATGAAATGGCGCGCAGGGAGATCGAGCGCGAACGCATCGAAGGTGAACAGGGTATCAATTTACTTAAGAAATTAAAAGATACCAAGCGTGAGGACGCCGCAGGCTATCAGGAGATCGAAGAGAAAAAGCTGAAAGCGCGCTCAATAGCTTCTGACGAAGCCCTGATATCAACGATCGGGGAAGGAGGAGGAGGGCATCCTGCAGTCGGTACTCTGGGAGATCTTGCGAAGATGAAAGTTTCTAAAGGACTTACCCCTGAACAGATACTTGCCCTTCAGGCTAAGGACAGCGCAGGTGTAGCAAAGGCTTTCGAGGCAAAATTCAGCGCTGAAAAGACGGAACAAATGTATAAGGAGCGGATGGCTGACCAGCAGAAGTTCCAGGAAACCATGGTGAATTTGACAGATAAGAACGCGGACAGGGCTGAACGCATGGCTTCCAAGAGCATGGAGCAGATGGGCGCCACTGCGGTCACACGAGGACAGGCTGCCGTTCCCACAACGACGGTTGTTGGTGGAGGGGGCTTTGGCGGCGCGCCTGTGGTCGTAGGGGCTCAGGGTGCTCCTGCACAGGAGAGGAAAGTGGTATTGTGCCAGGGATGCAATGCTGAGAATGAGGTGGGGGCGAGGTTCTGCACGACGTGTGGAGGGAAGATTTGATATTCCCTGGTGCGCGCGTGAAGACATGCACGCACTGTGAATCCACGGTGCCGATGCAGGCGAGCTTTTGTGGGGTGTGTGATTCATAAATTATTTAAAATTAAAAAATGGAGTGAAATGGATATTATTGCATCATTATTGTTAAATTCAGTTACCCGCTCTATATTGTTTATGCTCTCAAAGGTAATTAGTCCACTTAAACGAAAGATACTCGAAAAAATCAAAAACGAAATCGAAATCAGAAATAAAGGTGAACTTAATTTTATTACTAACCTATCTTACCCTGCTGCGTGGCTAAAGTTTGAAATAATAAGCAAAACTGAAATTAATTTAACAACAAAACAAATAATAGCTTGGGTAATTTTTGGAGGTGCCGCAATTGATAAGATAAACTGGTCATGGCAAGAAAAAATTTTGGAGAAGGGAAAAGAGTCTGCGGTTTATACAGGTTCAACAACTTTTCACAATATTATTAATGTACCATCAAAAGAAAATGTTTATTTCAGTTTCTATTATCCGCTCCCACTAAATGTGGATTTTGGGAAAAATAGATTAGGTTTAGAAGGGGTTATAGAATTTGATTCTAGTTTTGGTACAATTCTTAAAGATTTCGAGGTTCATTTTGAACTTTCAAAAGACAAATGGGAAGAGGCCCTTAATATTTGGAGGGAATCCTATAAGAACGAAAAAACAATTCTTAATTTAAGGTAAGTTACAATATGGACAAACGAAGAATCTCTCTGGTTGCATGTACTCTTGTGTTATTGTTAATGTTAGCACAAGCAGCACAGGCTGGCGACTGGCCGATGAATGGGCACGACGCTGCACATACAAGTGCTACTGATGAAGTTGTAGAACCGCCACTTAAGCTGTTGTGGGGATTCGAGACCGGATTTAAATCCTCTGGTAAATACTTTTCTTCTGCGATTTCCTCTGATGGCGTGGTTTATATAGGCTTTGACAATATTGTATATGCGCTTAATGCTACAACAAGTGCTCTCAAGTGGAAATATAATGCGGATGGTAGTGTAGGCGATCCCGCGGTTTTCAGTGACACAGTCTATATTACGGTCTATATAACACAAGAAAAAAATAAAGTACTTGCCCTTGATGCTACAACAGGTGCTTTCAAATGGGAATACACGATAGGAGGTAGTGTTACTTCTCCTACGATATCAAGTGGTGCAGTCTATGTTAGCTCTAACGATAATAATGTAACTGCGCTTTATGCAAGTACTGGAAATCTGAAATGGAAATCCGAAGTAGGAACGGATCCAACAGGGGACACATTTTGGGATAAAATTGGAGACTCATTCCCGTCTCATCCTTCTGTTTCACTTGGTACTGTCTATATAAATGGATTTAAAGATAGCAAAATCTATGCGCTCGATGCTACAACAGGTGCTCTCAAATGGAAAAACAAGGTAGATTCCAATATAGGTTCTTCGATGATTCATAATGGTATAGTCTATGTCCGTACATTTAAAAATGTATTCGCATATGATGCAGCAACTGGTGTTCTAAAATGGAAATACAAATCAGAAGCTGATTCTTCTTATTTTATTTATTCTTCTGCAATATCTGATAATGTAGTTTATATTGGATCAACTTATATTTGGGAAGATACTAATAAATTTACTCAAAATCTGAATGGACTTGAAGCTATTGATGCTACAACTGGTGTTCTAAAATGGAAATACGAAATGGGAAATCCTATCATGAACCCTCCTGTCGTCTCTGGCGGCGTGGTCTATGTAGCTAATCCCAATCTGTACGCGTTTGATGCAACAACCGGCGTTCTCAAATGGAAATACAAGGAAGGGTATTATATTGGAGATTTAGTAACAGTCGCTGATGGCTTGGTTTATGTAAGCCAAAAGGATGCTCTGTTGGCGTTTATACCAACAAGCTCTATAAGTGTATCTTCTAATCCAAGTGAGGCGGAAGTATATCTTGACGGAATTTATCAAGGCAAAACTCCAATAACTATTTCAGAAGTCGCTGTCGGTTCTCATACCGTTTTAATAAAAAAGAGTCGCTATCCTGAGGTCTCTAAGACAGTTGATGTTATATCTGGCAAAACCACTTCTATTTCTGAAACATTAATCCTTCAAACAGGTTCCATAAAATTTTCTTCTGATCCCAATGGTGCAGAAGTATACGTCAACGGAACCTACAAAGGAGTAACTCCAATTACCTTAACAAATGTGTCGATTGGCACTCATACAGTTATTCTTAAGAAAAGTGGCTATAGTGAAATCTCCAAGACAGTTGATGTTAAGTCGGATCAAACCACTTCCATTTCTGAAACATTAATCCTTCAAACAGGTTCCATAAAATTTTCTTCTGATCCTAATGGCGCAGAAGTATACGTCAACGGAACCTACAAAGGATTAACTCCAATTACTATAACAAATGTGCCGATTGGCACTTATTCCGTTGTCCTTAAAAAATTCGGTTATACTGACTGGACCCGGGTTGTAAATATTCGGGCTGATAGTGTTACTGAAATCAATCCGTCAATGGAACTGCAATATCTGATGTTTCTTGGCTTTGCAATTATTGCGATATTTTTAATCGGTGGAGCTGCCCTGCGTTTGCGCATACCGAAAGAAAATACAACCAGAGCAACTGAAGAACCAAAGCCTGTTCCTGCGCCAGCCGAAGAGCCAGATAGTAAATCTCAATCTGTATTAATTGAAAAACCAAAGGAACTTCCTGTCGAAAAACCAAAAGAATCTGGCACAATAAGCGTAAAATCTGCATACGAATACAAAGGAGCAAAGATATATTACAAGATCAAGATAGAGAACAACGCCATAGAGCCTGTTGGCGATATTAAGATTCATCTCTTTGTGCCTGAGGTTTTCCTCCTTGCAGAAAAAGAAAAAGCAATTTCAATGCTCGAAACTAAAGAAAGTAAGACCGTCACCTTTGAAATCCGACCCACTGGCGAATGTGGTGAATGCAATGTCTCTGGTAAGATAGAATATTATGATTATGCTGCCAAGGGACGAAAGATGCTTGATATTGAAAACAAATCTCTAAGTGTGATCTGTCCTGTCTTGAAAAGAAAAGAAATTGATATAAAACAGTGGGAGAAAATAACAGATGAACTAATAAAAGCAGAGGAAAATATCAAAGAACTCTCAATTCCTGCTGAGAACCTTTTTAATATCACATCCAGAGCCATTAAAGACAATGGCATGTTTATGCTCAAACCTGAGATAACATCCACACCTCAGCTTTATAATGGGATTGCCATGTTTTATGCCGAAGGCGTAACAGGACTACCCTATGCTGCCTACATAGAAGTAATAGGAGGATCACGGAAGTCCCGTCTTATACTCAAAGTATGGGCTGAGAAAGATGATGCATTAACTGGTTTTTATCACAGGATTTTGGATGATATCGAGAAGAGGGTTGATGTTAAGATATTCATCGACGATAATGTCGTGCAACATATTCAAATTGGTGACAAGATCGGGACACAGGTGAAGGATTCAGTTGTCCAGCGCTCGAACATTGGCGCAGGTGAGAGGAAATGTCCAAAATGCGACAAAGAAGCAGGAACCGATGAGAAATTCTGCAATGAGTGCGGGGAAAAATTGTGGGTGGGGTGAATTATGATTAAACGAATGCCATTTGCGGCATGCGCCCTTGCATGCGTGTTGGCGGCGCCGGTGCTTGCAGGAACGGCAATTTTTGATAAATGTTTTAATAACAAATTTGAGGAGGTGCTTGAAAGTGGAAGATGAAATGGAACAGCTATTAAAAATGGAGAAATCAAATAGAGAATTTGAACCTGAATTGTGGTTAAGGTTAGCAGATGAGGATTATGTAGCTACTCGATTATTAGCTTATTATAATTTTGAAAGATTTGCAGCATATCATATGCAACAAGCTGTGGAAAAATATTTGAAATGCTTCATTTTAAAGCATTACGAAATAGATTATGGCAATAAAGTTCCTATTATTAAAGGTTGTCAGAATATTAGATTCAAAACTCACGATTTGAAACAATTATTGGAATGTTGCCAACAAAAGAATGTATTTTTCAAAAAACCAGATGTTATAAATTTTATTGATACATTAAAAAATTTTGATGAAATAAGATACCCTTCGCCGTTAATGATAGATTATGAAATATTTTCTAAAATGGACTATTTTGCAAAGAATGTAAGAGACTTAATAGATATCAAAATTGTTGATTTAATAAGCCATCTCCAATCTGGGCCTGTTGCTGGCAGGGATATGGTAAAAACATACTTGAAAGAAGCTTTTTTTCATAAGAATGGTTTATTCATTGAAAAAGGCAAAATTGAGATCGAAAACGCAAAAAAGTCGCGGTTCGGAGCCAGATCATGAATGATCCAGTCCAAAAGTGTCCCAACTGCGGCAAGGAAGTTGAAGCGATTGAGAAATTCTGCAATGAGTGCGGGGCGAAACTTGGAGGATAAACGCTATGGACGTTAGCGAGGATTTAGCATGAGGAATCGTAGAGCAAAGAAAAAAAAGGTAAAGAAATATGATATTTGATGAAAAAGATGAAGCTCAAAAACTTCTGGTTTCGGTGGCACAGCTTCGAAGAATAACGGGCCGCCAGTCACTTGAAGCTATGGTTGATATGATAGACACAGCGCTCAGTCTGTGTCTCAATTCGATCAAGTTCGAACAGCCGAGAATATCTGAAAAAGAATTGATGAAATACATTAAGAATTTATATGGACTGAAACCATGAGAAAATTTGTAGAAATAATAGAGTTCACAGCAGATTACAGACGAATTATTCAGGAAGTATCTAAATTCGAGTCAAAATGAGGATAAACTTATGAAAAACACATGTGAGATGAAGCTTGCGCTGCGCGCCCTTGCATGCCTGCTGGCGGCGCTGGTATCGATAACAAGTTCGATTTATACCAGATTTTTATATACTTTTTCCCACATGCCTTTCTTGATTTTCTTGCCAAGTACAAGCGCATCCTTTTCGGTCAATCGGCTTTCTGCTGCAATGGCATCGAACAATTCAGACATAATATATGATACTATGAATTCAAAGGATTTAAAAATTACTGAGGTTGTGAAAGAATGAAGAACACAATATTATCAGAAATTGACTCTAAAATAGAAGCTACAGTGAAACTATTGAAAACCCATGATTTCGTTCATAGCATCCTGTTATTTGGTTCTATTTCAAAGAAGAGATCAGGAAATGACATAGATATCTGCTATATTCCTTCAAGAGAAATGAATTTGAGTATAGTGGTTACAAAAAATATAGAGAATATTACCATAAAGCAGTAGAAGAGATGTTCAAAAAGAGATTCGTAAGGCAGGCGGATTAATGATGGATATTGAAAGGATAAGAGATAAATTGAGTGAAATTAAGGTTTATCTTATTGAACTTGATGAAGATATTCCAGAAGATAAAGGAGAATATCTTGAAGAACGAGTTACAAGGAGAGCCTGTGAAAGAACTTTCCAGCTTGCCTGTGAAGATGTTATTGATATATGTAACCTGATAATCACAGGATGTAGCGGGCACGCTGGGGATGAAGGTAGAGGGCACGGAGATAATGATGGGGGAGCTTGAGAAAGCGGAAGAGGTTACGGATGTGAGTTTTAAGGCGAATAAAGTGAAGAAATATATATTAATGTTGCTCATCCTGCTATTTTTCTCACCGGTAGCAAATGCTGTAAATTACCCACAACTTAGCAGTTATGTCACAGACAACGCTAACATGATCGACCAGTCCTATGAAGCAAAGATAACGCAGCTTGCAGGAGCAATCGAAAAGGAAACTACAGTGCAGATAGCGGTCGTGACCATAGAGTCGCTTGAAGGCGAATCAATGGAGATGTATGCTGTAAAGCTTTTTGAGAATGCAGGGATCGGGAAAAAAGATAAAGACAATGGTCTTCTTATTATTGTAGCAAAACAAGAGCGAGATTATAGATTCGAAGTCGGCTACGGGCTTGAAGGCACTGTTACCGACAGTATGAAAGTCAATATCGGTGACAGGATAATCGTACCGAATTTTAGGAATGGGGATTACGGAAAAGGCATATACGAGTCAATGCTTGTGGTACAGGAACTTCTGAAAGGTAATCCGGAAGTTATATCACAATATAGCATGTTGCAAACAACGCCTCTTAATGTTCAAAGCATTGTATCGCAACAAAATGAGTCAACAAACTGGATTTATCTTGTAGGAATCCTTGCCATCATAGCAATCGGCATAGTAGTGCTCTCCATGCGCCGCCGCGAACGTGCCCTCAGACCTACCCCTAATCATGTTTCCGCAGTTCCTGTCCTGAAACTAGATATCAGGGCAGCTAACACCATATACGACCTCCAGGTTTTACGAGGCTATTCTGTTCTGTCAAATAATGATATAAAATTCGGGGTTCGATTAACGAACAATACCAATTTCGTAATTACCGATGCAGATGTTATTCTGGATTATACAAAGAATCTTTTTTCAATGAAAGATTCTGAAATTCAGCACTTAGGCAACATAATTCCCAATGGCAAACGAACCGCCACATACCTCCTTAAGCCTCTCGGCTGCATCCACAACGAACAGATAAACGCCCTCATCACCTACAAAGACCACACAGGCAAAAAGCAGACACTTAACATGCGCCCCAAGGAAGTGCACTGCGTCTGCCCATTCTTGAAAGAAAAGCCTGTGAGCGAGGGCGAGTACAGCAGGCTCGCAGCGGGAAGTGAATTTGTGCAGGAGGGCATATCCTTCAAAGGTATTAGCATCGATGATTTGGCTAAATTCATGGGCGAGACATGCAGGCATATGCTGCATAAGGTTAGAGAATACGATATTGAAGGAAAAAAGGTAATCTACTTGTCTGGTGAATCGGTTGGAGAAAAGGCATATTATCTACTGACCGCTGTTATCCAGGAATATAAAGGCTTAACGCACAACCTCCTTCGTGCATACTCTGACAAAAAATATGGATTGAACGGGTTCATGAATGAGATGGCAGATAGCTTGCGGCATCTTGTGGGGTCGGTGCAGAATGCGAAGGAGATTGGGATTATTGAAAATACGCAGGTGATCAATATCATCGATTCTGTGGTGCAGAGGACGAGTTTTGGGGTGGATGAAGGAGGCAAGTCGCAGGTGAATATAAGAGATAGCGTGGTACAAAGGAGAAAAATTGGAAAGGAATAATAAAGATATGAAGACTGCTATAGATATTAAGGAAATCAGAAGAAATGTAAAAGAAACTTCTGAAAAAGAGTTGATCATGGAATCAATAAGAGCAAGGAAATTCTCAGGATTTGATTCACTTCGACAGGGTATGAACCTTATTGATTTTGCCCTGCGAGCAAATACTAATCATAAGTCATCAAAGGGGGGAACAATCGTGAGATAGAACACGGATCTCCACGTATGGCAAGAGCCATACGTGTGGGCGACGTCAACTGGCGCAACGGTTGACGCGGATTCACACGGATCCGTGAAAATCCGTCCAATCCGTGTCATCCGTGTTCTATTTTGACCAAATTTCAAAAAGAAGGATATGTTATGAGAACCATAGAACAGATTTTGGATATTGTTTGCGAATTCTTGAACAAGAACAGCTTAGATATCGTTGGAGGATTTGCAGTTCTTTTTTATGGTAATCCGAGAACAACCATGGATATTGATTATGTCATCCAGCTTGAGGATGAGAATATACCCCTGCAGATAAAATTCCTGCAGGAAAACGGTTTCCATGCAGACGAATATGACATGCGCGCCTTATCAAGAGAAAAATATGAAAATCGAAAATAATGATAGAATTGCATTAAAAGAATCTGATATAAAACATGTCTACGGCGAGACCATTTTTTATAGGGGTCAGGATTATTTCGATGATGATAGAGTAACATCGGTCATCAAATTTAAAGATAAACTGACAGGAGAAGTTGAAGGGTCAACCACATATAAAACCGATGTGGATCTGAACGATCTGCAAAGTGAATGTTCATGCCCCTACGGCATCAACTGCAAGCATGGCGTTGCTGTTCTGCTGCAATATATGGAGGGAGAATACAGCGACGCAGATAAGGTCACAAAAAGTCTGGACAGGATGAGCCGTGAGGAATTAAGAGGCGTCATAGATTCCCTGATAAGCGCAAATCCAACAAATCTCATGTATCTGGGTATTCAGGCAGAGGTGGTTAAAAAACCAGATGGGAATTTGTTGGAAGCCCTGGACAAACAGATAGAATCCAGATTGCAGCGCATAATGAAATCGAATGGGGATGATGGTTCTGCGGATGAACTTGCGGGTTTCATAAAAATCAATGAGAGTGTACTTTCCAAAGAGCAGGTCTTTCACATAATTGAATTTCTTGTTGACAATTGTGAGGATTTTGGATGTTTCTACGATGACTACTCAGACAGCAATTATGGTGAAGAGATATTTGAAAATTTATGCGATGCATTCGTGAAAAAGCAAATGGAAGAGAAGGATTTTGTAAGATTGAAGGATATAAGCGAAAGAGATAATTATGACATGCTTGCAGCTTTCATTAACAGGCTTCCAGAAATTGAGAATTTAGAAAATCTGAGGGATTTTGAAGAGTCTATGCGTAATCTTCTTGATGAAAGTTCATATGTTGATTTCCTCATCAACTGTGGACTTACAGAAAAAGCCAGAACATTGATCGAATCATCAGAATCTCTTGGCGAAGAAAGCAGGTTCAGGCCGTATCTGCGTATCGATGAAAGAAGCGCACTTGAATTTGCATACAGGAACGGAGCTTTTTCAAGTTTATTGAAGTATTATCATGAGACGGGAGCGCATGATGAAGTCGTACGATTGCTTTCGGAAGTTGTGAAAGATGCATCGAAAAATTTCAGGTTGAAGGAAGATCCTATACAATACTGGAATATTCTGTCTTCTATTGATAAAAGCGAAAAAAGGACATATCATGAGGAGGTTTTGCGCGCTCTTTTTGAAAAGTGTAAATCTTTCCAGTATTTTGGATTATGTGCGAATATCGGCTTGAGGCTCGATGATAAGGAACTTCTGCGAAAGCTGTTGGATAAGGAATCCAGTTACTATTTCAATGTGGATGAAAAGATAAAAGTGCTTGAGTATTTGAAGGAGGACTATGGGGAAGAGGTGTTAAGAGAATTTAAGAAACTGGTAAGTTCGCTTATTAATGAAATGGGGGCGCGTCAGTATAAGAAAGCGGCAGAGTGTGTTTTCTTGCTCAGGGATCGTATGGATGAAGAGGTGTGGGAGGAATATGTGAAAGGACTTTATCTGGGACATACAGGAAAGAGAAATCTCTGGAACGAGTTTGAGGAGAGAGGGATTTCTTTGAGGATGAAGAAAGGAGAAGTGTTTTTGGATGATAAAAGTAATTATGCTGCAAGGAAAAGGTGAATAGATGGTGAATATATTGTTTTTTAACCCGAACCGGATGATGGATATGATGACATCCTCCATGAGTAAAGATGAGGACAGCAAGCCCATAACCCTGAACATCACGATCTCTGCCGGACTCAATAAGTTCAGAAACTCACGGATAAACGCGGTGTCAAAGGCGCTTGGTATCTCAACGAAGGATGTAAAAAAGGACAAAATTGATCAGATAATCAGCAGGCTGACCACCGAACTCGATAAAGTCATAGAAAAGCTGCCGCCAAAATCCAGGGAGGCGCTCAAGCTCGTTATGGATGAAGGGGGCTGGGTGAAATACAATAAGTTATCAAAAGAATACGGGGAAGAGAATGACAGCTATTTCTGGGAAACCGAGCCGCCCACTTCAACGGTTGGGGTGCTCAGGGTGCATGGACTTCTATTTGTGGGAAAAGCCGGGATCGGTGGGAGGATGTATAAGGTTGCGGTGGTGCCTAAGGATATCAGGAAAGGGCTTGAGGAGATGTTGTGATGAATAAAAAAGGAGAAAGTGAAAAGGTAGAGTTCAAAACCAGTTTTACAAAAGATATTGCAAAGGATGTTTGTGCATTCTCAAACACAGTTGGCGGCGATATCCTTGTTGGCATCGATGATAAAGGCGGCGTAGTCGGCATAAAAGATGAAAATATCGAGCAGAAGGTATCGGATAGTATGGTTTGAGAGCGAGGAAATGGAAATATACACGGATTCGAGGGAGAGGGATGAGAAATTGGCTGGATTGAGATTGCTGATGGCGACGCTGGAGCTCGCGGGAGCGGCGGCTGGCGAGGGATCAAGAGAAGAGCTTGTTGTGGAGTGGCATTTTGATGGGAATGTGAAGAATAAAACAAACTATTTTTGTCTATAGGTATGATCATCATGAATATCGAAGAAATCAGGAAAAAAGTGAAAGATATAACAACAAAGGATTTAATAAAAGCTGCGATGAGAGCAAGAAAATTCTCAGGTGCTGAAACACTTATTGAAGGAATGGAATTAATCGATTTTGCATTAGAGATGAGGAACAGGAATTATGAGAAAAATCAGGGATATACTTGATCTTGTATGCAATTTCCTGAATGAAAACAGTATCAACTACGTTATCGTTGGCGGTATAGCAGTTCTGTTTTACGGAAATCCAAGAACAACGATGGATATTGATTGTGTGATTCAGATCGATGACATAAATATACCACCACTTGTTAAATTCCTGCAAGATAATGATTTTTTTGCAGATGAAGAGGATATGAGAGCAGCTTTTAAAGAAAGATCACACTGCACAGTTGAAGATAAAGGAACTATGTTCAGGCTTGATATAAAGGGGGTTTATGATGAAATGGATGAGCGGACGATCAAGAATAAGAAAATGGTGAAGCTCGATAACATTGTGATCTATATCGCTTCACCTGAGGACACGATAGCAAATAAGCTGCTTTTTCACAGAGAACAGGATGTGAATGACGCACAGGGGATATATACAAGGCAGTATGATGCCCTGGATATGGAATATCTGGAGAAAGTTTGTGAAAAGTTAGGCGTTCGTGATGCCTTATTCGATTTGAAAAAGAAATATGAAATGCATGGAAAAAATGAACCAGTTTAAATAAATATATAAAATTGCGAATGGAATATACGAATATGATACAAAATGATGGAATTGCAATGCAACTGCCCCAGGCGCGCACCCTTGCGATAGGCATGATTGCATTGCTGCTGGCTTTGATTATGGCGCAGGCGGTGCAGGCTGGTATGAGGGGGGTGGTTGTTAAGAGGAGGGTGGTTACTGGTCTTATTATTTTGATGATCGCTTCGTTTTCGATAGGTATAGTCGGGGCTGAAAATGGGACTCTTGATAGGGATTTTTTGACTTTGACAGGTGATTTCACTCAAAATAATACATATAAATTGATTTTTAGAGATATAGCCTTTGCAATCGATATTACCGGTGTTAATGGACCTTTAATCATGGATTTATATAGGGAATCACCTTCTGGTCTAACAATATTAAAGTCAAAATCAAATTTTAATGTAACAGTAACTAACTTGAGCAATAATTTGACAACCGAATTTAAAGTTATTAATCGTAATCCTAAATATATTCTAAATTCTATATCTAAATCAACTGCTACACAAACGCAAGCAACTGCCACTACACTAGAAACCCCCAAAACAACATATCCTCCTAAAGAAAAAACCCCTCTGGATTTAAAGCAACTTTTTATCTACATAGGTGCGATCTTTTTGGGTTTTGTTGGGATTATTTATGCAATATTCATATTGAAACATGATGAAGAGCCACAGAAACCAGTGCTTGAACATAAAGAAACATCATCAGAATCAAGACTTAACAGACCTGACGCAGTTTCAAAAACTGAAGCACAAAAAGTTGAAGCCGTACCTCAAGTTAAACCAGTGTCCAGAGCATCAGGCATAGATATTAAAACCGCCTTTGGTTATAAGGGCGCCACAATCATATTCAAAATAAAAATGGAAAACAACACTTCTGACCCCATAAGCGATATCAAAGTATATCCTTATGTTCCGGATGTTTTCCTGCTCAAAGAGAAAGAGAAATCAATTGCACTGATCGAGCCAAAATCAAGCCAGACCGTAACATTTGAGATACGCCCAACCGGAGAATGCGGAGACTGCAATATTTCAGGCAGGATTAACTATTACGATATGGCATCAAGGAAGAGGCATGATATCGAACTTGAGTCAAAATCTCTTAGCATTGTCTGTCCAATGCTTCATGGAAAAGAGATCAGTGAAGCTGATTGGCATGATACGGTCAACAATCTTGTGAAAACCGAAGAAAGCACCAGAGAAATAGAGATGCCTGCCGAGTCGCTTTTTACAATGACATCTCGCATCATCACGGACATGCATATGTATATGCAGAAACCGGAGATAACACAGAGTCAGCAGCTTTTCAATGGTGTGACGCGTTTCTATGGTGAAGGAGTAAAGGGTTTAAAATACGCTGCACAGATCGAGGTTGTAGGCGGGGCAAAAAGGTCGAAACTGATCTTAAAAGCATGGGCTGAGAAAGAGGATGCTCTTACTGGATTCTATCACGGCATACTGGATGAGATCGAAAAGAGGGTTAATGTTAAAGGCTATATCAATGACAGTATAGTGCAGTACAATGTGCATATCGGCGACAGGATAGGCACACAGGTAAAAGATTCTGTTGTCCAGCGCTCCACCATCGGCGCCGGCGCCCGGAAGTGCCCTGACTGCGGGAAGGAAGTTGAAGCGAATGAGAAATTCTGTCGTGAGTGTGGAGGAAAGTTGTGATCGAAGATATAATGAGGTCTGAAGCACTTAAACTTATACAGAAATTTATCAAGAGGAGATAAATATGCAAAAAAGTCACAATTCAGAGCCATATCATGAAAAATGGTCTAAAGTGTATAAAGTTGGAAGCTTGTAGAAGAAAATGGATGATCAAAAGTCAATAATAGGTAATATATGAAAACGCATAAAAAATTGGTTATAACATCAATAATAGTGTTGCTGTTTATATTCAGTATTTCTGCTGTAAGTGCAGATACATTGGAGCAACTCAATGTTGAAGAAGGAGATGCTATCTGGTATGATGTTACTGTAAGTGCAACCGGTGCAATTGGTGTTAACGCATGGACAGATGGTGCATCAGAAAATGATGATATTTCTTTAACTCTTTATTCTCCTGCTGGCACTAAGGTAGCCAGTTCTACAGGATATTATAACAAAGTTTCGATTACATATGCTGCCACTGAAACAGGTACTTATAAAGTTAAAGTTAATCTTGACGATGCCGATGCAGGTGGAACACGCAAAATTTCAGTATCTACTCCTATCTCACTTTCTGCGTCCCCACATAACAAAGAAACAGCCATTAATATTGCCGAGGGTGATGCTGTATGGTATGATGTTACCGTGAGTGCAGCAGGTGCAATTGGTGTTAACGCATGGACAGATGGTTCATTAGAAAATGATGATATTTCTTTAACTCTTTATTCTCCTGCTGGCAGTAAGGTAACCAGTTCTACCGGATATTATAACAAAGGTTCGATTATATATGCTGCCACTGAAACAGGCGCTTATAAAGTTAAGGTTAATCTTGACGATGCCGATGCAGGTGGAACACGCAAAATTTCAGTATCTACTCCCATTTCACTTTCTGCTTCCCCGCATTACATTGAAACAGCCGCTGATATTGCCGAGGGTGATGCTGTATGGTATGATGTTACCGTGAGTGCAGCAGGTGCAATTGGTGTTAATGCATGGACAGATGGCGCATCAGAAAATGATGATATTTCTGTGACTCTTTATTCTCCTGCCGGCAGTAAGGTAGCCAGTTCTACCGGATATTATAACAAAGGTTCGGTTACATATGCAGCTACTGCCACAGGCAATTATAAAGTTAAGGTTAATCTTGACGATGCCAATGCAGGTGGAACACGCAAAATTTCAGTATCAAGTCCTCTACAATTATTGAGCATTAAAACTATTCCTGCTCCAACAATCACATCTACACAGTCACCAATAGCAACAACAACGATTTCGGCACCAACGGGCACAATTACAATTTCATCCACCCCATCCGGCTCCTCCATTTACCTCGATGGCTCCTACCAGGGAAAAACACCAAAAATAATTTCCAATGCATCCGCAGGCTATCATAATATCGAGCTAAAACTTGAAGGTTACAGCACATGGTCAGACAGCATAAACGTGGTTGCTGGAAACACTAATTATGTTTCCGCGCCTCTTGTTCGTATTACTACAATTGTAACAACCAATACACCGAAGCCAGCCTCTACACCTATTCAAACTCAAGCGAATAAACAAACACAAAATCCCACAACAACACCCCTGACTACTGAAAATTCAGTTACTCCAACTCCAACAAAAAACGAGACGAACTGGCTGTTGCTTGGCGGAGCTTTATTTGTTCTTCTTTTAATCGGTGCCCTTGTCATACACATGCGCAAACCGAAGGAGGAGGTGCAAGAAACAGTTAAAAACCTGAAACCAGGAGAAAAGCAGAATAAAAACGAAATTAACATCGCTTCTGCTTTTGGCTATAAAGGCGCCACGATTCTGTATAAAATAAAACTTGAAAACACTATTTCAGTTCCGGTTGCTGATGTCAGGGTATCCCTCTTTGTTCCCAATGTGTTCATTCTTCTTGAAAAAGAAAAATCCCTTGCGCTTCTCAAAGCCGGTGAGAGCAAGACCGTAACTTTCGAGATCCGCCCAACTGGAGAGTGTGGCGACTGTGAAGTATCTGGTAAGGTTAGTTATTACGAGACGGGAAGCAACAGGACAAAAGAAATAGACATCGGCAGCAAGATGCTCAGCATTGTTTGTCCGATGCTAAAAGTAAAAGAAATAACTGAAACAGAGTGGCATAACAATGTCAGCAACCTCATTGAGACCGAGGAAAGCACCAAAGAAATAGATATGCCGGCTGAGACGCTGTTCGTAATTGTATCTCGCATTATTAAGGATATGCACATGCATATGCTGAAACCGGAAACGATACAGAGCCAGCAGCTTTTCAATGGCGTTGTGCGGTTCTTCGGCGAAGGCGTAAAAGGCCTGAGATATGCGGTGCAGGTAGAGGTCGTGGGCGGTGCAAAGAAATCAAAGCTGATCCTGAAGGCATGGGCTGAAAAAGAGGACGCTCTTACCGGGTTCTATCATGGCATACTTGATGAGATTGAAAAGAGGGTAAATGTGAAGGGATATATCGATGATAGAATCGTGCAGCAGCATATCCATATAGGGGATAAGATCGGCACACAGGTGAAGGATTCTGTTGTCCAGCGCTCTAATATTGGCACAGGGGAAAGAACATGCTCGAACTGCGGTAAAGTAGCTGGAACAAGCGAGAAATTCTGCAATGAGTGCGGGGAAAAACTGTGAAGATATTTAATTTTAAACTCAGGAGGATAAGTGGCATTTTTAAGGGAAGTTGATGATCGCGAGAGAAGCGATTGGAAAAGAAATGGACGCAGTTATAAAAGTATAAATGAACATTTCAAGTATCTCTCCTTCACCCATAGCATATTGCTTTCAGTTTCAAGTTCAATGGGTAAATACAGAAAAAATATTGACTTTCGCAATATTCTCTCAAACAGAGTTATTTCATCACTTTTCATTTTGATAGCGATTCTACTGAGCCTAATTGCAGTATCAGAAGTAGCAGCTGCTGAAACAATAAGTGTAGATAGTATAACAATAGCATCAGGTGGAACAGCAACAGTAGCAATACAGGTGACCGATATAACAACAGACATAGCGGCAGGCACAGTTACCCTGACCTTTAATCCTGCAGTGGTTACTGTACAATCAGTAAGTGCAGGAAGCTTAGGAGCACCAACAATCAATATCAAGAATGTGGCTGGAACTGTTCTTATTTCGGTATTCAGCACAACGTCGGCAACCACAGCCCCCGTAAAGATTGCAACAGTAACATTGAAGGGAACAGGTGTAGCGGATGGAGCAACCAGTGCATTGACTCTTACAGTTAATGCATTGAGTGACTCTAATGGTGCTAACCGCAATCCAGGTGCAGCCGGTATAACAAACGGTGTTGCAACAATTGTCGGCCCCTCATACACAGCACAACTACCGTCAACGCCCATACCATCAACAGGCACAATCGCAATTTCCTCCACCCCATCCGGCGCCAGCATTTACTTGGATGGGTTGTATAAGGGCACAACTCCCAAAGTGCTTAACGATATCACTCAAGGTTCTCATGATGTTAAATTGACACTCTCAGGTTATAACGATTGGTCGGATTTATCTTACGCAGCAGCAGGTGGTACTTCATACCTTAAAGCAGATTTGACAACTGCAGCACTTACTTTTACTCCGCTGCCAACCCTTACTGAAGCAACTCAAGAAATCCAAACCCCATCTGCTACGACCCAGCCTGTTCCACCAGAATCAACACAAACTCCACAACCATCAATTCCAGAAGTTAATCAGATAAATTGGTTGCTGGTTGGCGGCGCAATTCTTGCGATACTTTTAGTCGGCGCACTTGTTATGCGCAAGCTGAAGGGAAATGAGACAAAAGCAGCAGAAAAAACAAAATCTGTTGCTGTACCCGCTGAAGAGCCTGATAGGAAATCCAAAGCTGAATTTATAGAAAAATCGAAAAAACCTGATGTTAAGCAACCAAAAGAAACTGGCGCAGTGAATGTAAAATCTGCTTTTGAATATAAGGGAGCTAAAATATATTTTAAGATTAAGGTTGAGAATAGCACCCTCGATCCTATAAGCGATATCAAAGTGCATCTCTTTGTGCCTGAGGTTTTCCTTCTTTCAGAAAAAGAAAAAGCAATATCAATGCTCGAAACTAAAGAAAGCAAGACCGTCACCTTTGAGATCCGCCCCACTGGTGAATGTGGTGAATGCAATGTCTCTGGTAAAATAGAATATTATGATTATGCTGCCAAGGGACGAAAGATGCTTGATATTGAAAACAAATCTCTAAGTGTGATCTGTCCTGTCCTGAAAAGAAAAGAAATAGACCCGCAGCAATGGGAGAAAGTCACGGATGAATTAATAAAAGCAGAAGAGAAAATAAAAGAGCTTTCCGCCCCAGCTGAAAATCTGTTCAACATCACATCAAGAGTCATCAAGGATAATGGCATGTTCATGCTTAAACCTGAAATTACATCCACCCCTTCGCTTTTCAATGGGCTAGCCATGTTTTATGCAGAAGGTGTAACAGGATATCGCTACGCTGCATACATG
>JAHIFK010000268.1 GCA_018900975.1 Methanobacteriota archaeon | reverse complement strand
GTTTTCTTGAGTCGATTAAGTTCTGATTGCTTCTTTCGTTCTGCAAGTTTTTCGTGTGTGAAAGTATTATTTCAAGGGGTACGATTCATCTGCGCCCTCGAAGGGCGCAGGGTTCTCTACCCCTTGACCCCAACGTCTAAAGAACCCTCATTAAATATATATGTAGCAAATGCGTTACCGAATTAGATTTATGAGTGTCGAAGTGAATCGTTTTAAATGTGGATACTGCGGTGCCTGCGTGGGCGTATGTCCGGCAGGAGCTCTTGAGCTTATGGAAACATGGATCGAAGTCGATGATTCATGCACAAGATGCGGCGTCTGTGCAAAGATCTGTCCTGTTGGCGCACTGGAGGTCAAGATTAAATGAGGGACAGTTACGATGTTATCGTGGTAGGGGCGGGACCAGGAGGCTCAATAACTGCAAAAACCTGTGCAGAGGGCGGACTTGATGTACTTATGATAGAAAAGAGGCAGGAGATAGGCGACCCTGTGAGATGCGCTGAAGGGGTGGGAACGGACGCGCTGAAAAAGCACATAGCTCCTGACAAAAGATGGATTTCAGCCGAAGTCAAAGGTTCGAGGATCATCGCTCCTGACGGGACGCAGATCTTGATGTCCTCTGACGTAGCCATGAAAGATGTTGGCTATACTCTTGAGAGAAAGGTGTTTGACAGGGTGCTTGCACAGAATGCCGCGATGGCAGGCGCCGAGGTCAGGGTAAAGACCCGCGCAACCGCATTGTTGAAGAACAATGGAAAGATCTCAGGTATCAAAGCCATGTACATGGGAGAGACAAAGGATATCAAAGCGGATATCGTAATAGGCGCGGATGGTGTTGAATCCAAGGTCGGAAGATGGGCAGGTATTGATACATCATTAAAACCGCATGACATAGAAACATGCGCGCAGTTTTTAATTTCAAATATCGATCCCGGTGAATACAGTGAGTTCTACATAGGTGAGAAATATTCAGCAGGAGGTTATGTCTGGATCTTCCCGAAGGGAGGATATACAGCGAACGTGGGAATAGGGATACTTGGCAGCAAATCAGGAAAGATAAGAGCGCTCTCTCTTCTTCATGATTTCATTGAGACTCACATCCCCCACGGAAAGATCCTGGAGCTTGTGGTCGGCGGAGTACCAGTGAGCGGACCAATAGAAAAAACGATAGCTGACGGGCTGATGCTTGTAGGAGATGCTGCAAGGCAGTCAGACCCCCTGACAGGCGGCGGTATTACCAATGCAATGGATGCAGGACTTATTGCAGGTGAGGTCTGCATCAAGGCAAAAGAAAAAAGGGACTATTCAGTAAAAACACTTAAGGAATACGAGGACAGGTGGCGCGCGACCATAGGGAAAGAGATATCAAGGTCGCTTAAGGTGAAGAACCTGCTTATCAAGCTCACTGATGAGCAGTTTAACCAACTGGCACATTCGCTTGATGGGATTGATGCGAGCACGATGGAACTGCCAAAGATGCTTGCTGTACTGTCCAGGAAGAATCCGAAATTGCTCTGGGAACTCAGGTCGCTTTATTAGTAAGAAATAACCTTATCATCTTTTACGCTAAAAATCAAGTGATTTACAATATGTTCACAATAATCACAGGCGCGCAGTTCGGCGATGAAGGAAAAGGCAAGATAGTTGACATGATGGCAGCAGAATACGACATTGTTGCCCGCTTCCAGGGCGGGGACAATGCGGGGCATACTGTCGTGGCAGAGGGAAAGACATACAAACTGCACCTTATCCCATCAGGTGTGCTTTTTGATGCACGGCTTCTCATAGGTCCGGGGACGGTCATGAACCCTGAGATACTTATGAAAGAGATCGCAATGCTTGCAGATAATGGAGTTGAGTTGACACCGGGGAAGCTGGGCATCGACGCAAAGACAAGCATCATAATGCCATATCACATAGCTCTTGACACTCTTCGCGAATCAAAGCGCGAAGTGAAGATAGGCACCACGAACAGGGGGATCGGGTTTGCCTACATAGATAAGGTTGGACGCGACGAGATCCAGATGGCAGACATTGCAGATAAAAAACGCTTTGTGAAGCGGCTTGATGAACTTGCTCCCCAGAAGGAGAATGCGATACGAGAAATGGGCGGTGATCCGAAGATCGCGAGGTCACTGGTGAATGAATATATCGAGATCGGTAAAAAATTAAGACCATACATCACAGATGTGTCGCGGGAGATAAACCTTGCATTGAAAGACGGTAAAAAAGTGCTCGCAGAAGGCGCGCAGGGCTCGCATCTTGATATCATTCACGGAACGCAGAAGTTCGTCACTTCATCAAGCACGGTGGCAGGTTCAGC
>JAHIFK010000267.1 GCA_018900975.1 Methanobacteriota archaeon | reverse complement strand
GGCAGCTACGCACTAAAGGATTAAAGCTGAAAGCATCTAAGCTTGAAACCACACCTAAAAAGAGACCTCTAAGGACTCTCGTAAAAGACGAGTTTGATAGAGTCGGGATGTACGCACCAAGGTGACGAGGTGTTGAGTCCGACGACTACTAACGTCCACGCTAGATTTGTTCTGCTACATTCGGGCGATATCCAGATTGTGTTTAACTAGGTCACGGACTTAAGTCCGGGATCTTCCATGCCTCGGATTTAAGTCCGGGGATACATGCCTCGGATTTTAATCCGGGGTTTACAGTCATAAGTGAGTATAGCGGTCAAAGCGGCGGGGAAACACCTGTACCCATCCCGAACACAGAAGTTAAGCCCGTCAACGTTCTGCACTGTACTATGATGTGCGAACTCTAGGGAACTGTAGAAAGCTGCTATGCTTACTTATTTCATCTTATATTTTTATTAAATATTTTTCATATGGGCTCTGGAGGGAATGAGCCGGAAATTGGGTTTAACGTAATCATTTGCCGTAAATAGATCTCCAGCCAGATAGTCCTGCAATTTTTATAAAGGTTTAAATGGTGATTTTTAGGACACAGCTCACATCACAAGAATTAGATATTTTGTTAACTCAGTTATCATATCCCCGTAAAATACAGCCACAAAAAACCCAAGCGTTATCGGGATCATGAACGGCAGTCCTGGCGTAACCCACACATCATCTTTAATTAATCCCTTTTCCGACAGCGCTTTAAGTTCTGAAATGACATCTTCGTTTATCTCAACCCCGCCCCGTTTGAAGCGGAATTTTATCTCTCCGTCCTCTTCTTCAAAAGACTGGATGAGTTTAATATGTTTATTTGCAAGATCCGAGATCCCGGATTTATAGCCTATGAATATGTAAAGCGGATTATCCATGTGCAAGCCCATTCTGAAAATATTATATACAGCCAGCCCGAGCGGAACGACCACGGTCAGCAGAACCGCATTGCCAAGTACGCCGAACGCGAACAGAGGGATGAGCGGCTCATTTAATGGAAAATTCTGACCGAACATCTGTATTACAGGATAAGCGGGGAGGATTATCGATATAACGATAAGCGATTTTGCATCAGCGCCACCGAACGACCCCAATTGAAATAGGATATAGACGAGCACGAATATCAAACCTGCTGATATCAAGAGGCCCAAAAGATACGGCACCCCTTCCGTCAAAATATCATAAAGCACAAAGAATGCGCTGCCTGCAAGCATTACAACCCATAATTTATTTTTAACGCGTCGGGTTTTAATATCAGTATAGCATGAATAGAGCAGGAATGGCGTACAGAACAGTATCTTTAGAAGATCCAGCATATTCATTTAATTATTTTATATACTTAAAATATTATGTGTTCATAAGGTAAAGTATAATAGTCAGAAATAGCGATATACAGTACTTCCATGCCGTTGTGGCTTAGCCCGGTAAAGCGGCTGATTCGTAATCAGCAGATCGAGGGTTCGAATCCCTTCAGCGGCTTTTTCTATTCAAATTTAAAATCGGTTAATTTATATGCCCGAAAAATCTTGAACGTTCTCCGGTTTACCGGCAAGGTGCATAATTTAATTCCTTTATCATTATGAACACACTTAATCAACCCAGCGACCAGAAAATCCAACAAAAGAAGAAAACCCTAACCGCAGCATCGATAATAGCGGCAGTCAGGCAACTGGCAGGCAGAAAAAAGGAGGAAAAGCGCATCTGCTCTCACAGGACGCGCGTGTCGGGGAACAGGAGGACGATCATCCTTGACTGCAAGAACTGCCTTGCTGGCGAAGCCTCGATCACTCATATCAAATGCAGAGAGAACATTTTCCAGATCCTCATCTCCGAACCTGAGGCAGACCGGCTAGTCCTATCGCACCTGTATGAACGGGACTATGAGATGGAAAACCTTGAATTCTTATACCTGCTGGCAAGATTTATCGACGGTATCAGGGTATATAGAAATGCAGACTTGAGCAAGGATTACGGAAAATATCAGGTGCATTGGGAAGAATTCATTCATTCGGTCATCGATCTTAGTGCTTCTGACCCGATAAAAGCCTATATTGATATCAGACTCAAGATCAAGAGCCTGAAGGAAAACCAAAATATTGAAGAAGGAAAAACCAATTTTATCTCTCTCCTTGAGAAAATGGTTCAGTGCGTTCCGGATCTTTCAAACAGGATCAAAGCCGATATGCCGGGGTATTATTATGAAAACGCAATAAAATCCCTTGTGAGACCCGGATTTTCATCATCGCGGATATACGCAGCGCCGCCCCCTAACACTGAATTCATAGAAGGGTATGAAGTGCAAAGACCAGGCGGCAGGGTCATGCAGATAAGCCGCTACAAGCTCACGGACAGACCCGAAACCCTGTATTTTGCAATTCCTGTTGAGTATAACATGAGGCCTAAGGAACTTGAGATCATCGAGGCTGTCAGGAAAAAACTCATGAAACACAGACCAAGAGACCTCAATTTCTCGGATCCGGCAAATTCCAGGGAATATTTCAGGAGGCTCGGGAAGCAGAAGATAGTAGAGGAGGCGGGCATGATAGGGGTAAAGCTCACGCCTGATGAGATCAATACCTTCTCTGACATACTTGCGAAATACACAACAGGTCTTGGGATACTGGAAGATGTGCTGTCAGATGAGCGTGTTACAGACGTTTATGTTAATTCTCCGGCTGATATAAATCCGGTACATATCGCAGTTGATGGTGAGGAGTGTATTTCCAACATATACCTGTCCCAGGACGACATCGATTCTATGATCACGCGCTTCAGGGCGATCAGCGGAAGACCATTCGGTGAAGCAAATCCGGTGCTTGACATGGACCTGTCGGAGTTTAAGACCCGTGTTTCTGTCATTGGGAATCCACTGGCTGCTGGTGGACTGGCTTATGCTTTCAGGAAACACGCAAATAATCCATGGACGCTCCCAAAGCTTATTAACATGGGATCGATCACGCCTCTGGCAGCAGGTTTGTTGAGTTTCCTGATAGATGGTCAATCATCCATACTTGTAGCAGGCGGGGTGGGCGCTGGAAAAACATCGCTTCTTTCAGCCATGCTTCTTGAGATACCCCAGAAATACAGGATACTCACCATTGAAGATACTCCAGAATTGCCCATTGAGGGGCTGCAAAAGCTAGGATGGAAAATACAGGGAATGCATACAAAGTCGGCAGTCGGCGGCTCGGAGGCAGAAATAGCTCCTGAAATGGCGCTTCGCGCTGCGCTTCGGATGGGGAACTCCACTCTTGTTCTCGGAGAGGTCAGGGGTCCTGAGGTCAAAGTGCTGTATGAAGCCATGCAGGTCGGAACTGCAGGAAATTCCGTCATCGGCACCATACATGGCGCATCCACCAGGGCGGTGTTTGAACGCATCGTGAACAGCCTCGGGGTTCCGGTTGCGTCTTTCAGGGCGACTGATGCTGTAGTAGTCTGCCAGAACGTGAGGTTATCAGGCACCATGAGCAAGAAAAAGAGGGTCGTGCAGATAGCAGAAGTGACAGGGGGGGAATGGAAAGAGAAACCTGATGCAGTTGATATATTTAACGATATCATGGTATTTGATCCGGCTTCTGACCTGATCCTGGCTACCGATCTGCTGGATAAAGGACAGTCCGAACTGGTAAATAAGATAGCAGGCAAATGGGGACTGACTATCGATGAGGCACTGCTTAACATTAAGATACGCGCGATGATCAAGCAAACCATGGCAAATATCGGAAAAGAGAAACCGCAATTTCTGGAAGCTGACGTTGTTGGGAAAGCTAACAATATTTTCTGGTACTACCAGGAGGAAGAGCGGGATGAAAAAGGGAAGGTGGATTTCCAGGCAGTGTATCAACGATGGGTCGACTGGTACAGCGCATTTGTAGAGAATAACAAGTGAAAACATGGATGAATATCAGAACTGGTACTGCAGTGCATGTAAGGTCGCAGCCAGACATTTTGGCTGGATGGTCGGGAACACGGATGAATACAGGAAAAAGAGCGAAAGGAATGTAAGCCAGGAGTTCATGGATGCTTTAAATTTCACAGGTTATGATATAGAGCCATGGGAGGCGCATATACTGGCTTATTCCGGTTTTCTGATATTGCTGTTAATGATGCTTATTGTTGATGTAATTCTCTTTAGCGTTGCAAGATACGAGACTTCGTCTCTCACCGCAGTTGCGGTATGCACTGCTGTTGTTCCGCTTGCAGGAATGGCATACCTGAGCGAATACCCCAAGATACATGCAAAATTCATGAAAATACATTCTCTCGGCGATATTCCTGAGATACAGAGTTATATCGTTATGTCGATGAAACTTGTATCGAACATGGAGAGGGCAATAATCTTTGCGGCAGAGAATTCCACAAAACCTCTTGCCAACGACCTCAAAAAACTTATATGGGACATCCATATCCGAACATTTAGCAGCATAGACGATGCGCTCATAACATTTGCGAACCAGTGGGGCAAGAACAGCGAGTATTTCAAGCGCTCGCTCCACCTTGTAAAGAGTTCGGTAAATGAACCCGACGAAGCGCAGAGGCTCATTACCCTGAACAAATCGCTTGATATCGTTCTTGATGGGACAAAAACCATGATGGAAAGTTTTTCCGCCAAGCTCAGGACCCCTACCTATGTCCTCTATTCGATTTTCATATTGATACCCCTGGCGCTTGTTGCCCTTATCCCGGCGGTGAGCATAGTCGGGGTAAGGATGGACACGGTAACTCTTGTCCTGATATACGTTATCGTACTTCCCCTGGCTACATTTTTTTATTCGGAATATATTCTGCTCCAGCGTCCTGCCACTTTTGCGCCGCCCCATATATCAGACAGACATCCTGACTTAGTGGGTATAAGTTCAACAAAAAAAATGTCTGTTGTTGGCGCCCTTATTGTCGGGGCGTTTGTGGGGGCCTCGGGGTATATCCTCCTGTTCATGGGGAATCCCTTTGGTATCATTTCGCAGGAAGCCATGTCAGGCCTTCTGCCGCTGACTTTCCCTGTGATCTGGGCGATCACATCCATTATAACGATATATTGCCTTGGAGTCTATACGCCGTATAAGAAAATTCGGGACGCGATAAAGCAAATAGAGAGCGAGTTCGCTGATGCGCTGTTCATTCTTGGAAGAAGGATATCCGAAGGACGGTCAGCAGAAGAAGCATTCGGGCATACATCTGAGACAATGAAAGGGGCAAAGATCGGTGAGATATTTGCTGATGTGTCAAAGAACCTGACAGGCATCCGCACAACTCTCCATGGCGCGATATTCAATGAGGAATACGGTGCTTTCAGGGACGTCTACTCTGACAGGGTGCATACTACTATGAGAATGTTCACAGAGAGCGTCCACAAAAGTAATGAAGCAGCAGGTATGGCTATTATAAAACTGGCTGACCATCTGAAAGAGCTTCAGGAGGTGGAGGATAATATCAAAAGGTCGCTTTATGACGTTACCTCTACCATGAGGGCTACAGCTATGATATTTGCACCCCTTATTGGCGGCGTGACACTTGCGCTCTCCGAGGTCATACAGAAGATATTGCTCAACATTTCAAAAGAGGCGCAGCATCTGCCCGATGAGTTTGATTTTGGGGGAATGATGAAAGACGCGGGTACGGGAATGGCGCAGAGCGTTCCTCCTGATATATTCCTGCTAGTAATAGGGCTTTACATGGTCATTCTGGTTATAATTCTGACCAGGTTCGCAGGCGGTATAGAATACGGCGGTGATAAGCCGCAGTTCATGTACGACCTGGGACAGATGCTTCCGATATCGATATTTGTTTTTACGGCAACGACTATTATCTCAAGATATTTATTCAGTTCGATGGTCTGATGCAAAGGAAGGTTGCACAAATGAATTTTAGGACTCAGGACATCTAATTTTAACGATCATCAAGAATCAAAACCCGGTATTCCTCTTAATTCTATTTTTAACTCACTATCCTCAGGTTTCCGCCTTCTATCTCATACTCAAACCAGGGGGTGGGTTTTGGTGACAGCCCGAAAATTCTTATGTAATTCACATCATTTTCCGTTTTAATTTCGATCACGCCGTCAAAAAGTTGTTTTAACGTCGCTATTGCCTGCCCGTCATGCATGCCGCTCTCCATTACAAATATCCCCAGGGCACCGGCTGCCTTTATGCGTCCCGTAAAAACATGAATGAACTTGAAAACCGTGTTAATATTTGAATACATTAACATTGTAGAAAGTGAATTGATGTGAAGCTGGATACTCTTAAAATCATTTCTCATAAGGAACTCCTCAAAAAACTGCCCGATCCTTGACAGAGGAAATACTGATTTGTTTTCTTTGAGCCAATCCAGGATTTGTGTACCTGATTCATGAGTGGTTACAATTACTACTGCATTTTTATTTACTGCTGCGCCGTGGTACATTATATTATACAGGATAACTTCTTTCTGGCTCATGGGCGGGCCGATCATCAAGATATTCGAACCTTTTCTTAATCCCTTGATTTCATTATCCAGTTCTTTAATACCAAGTGTATAATCGCCCATTGTTTTACTCTAATGCCCGTTTTAGCGTTTCATCGATTCTTAAGCGTTCAATGATATCATAGAAAACCAGTACAACGCCAATTACGCTATCAGCATCATCTTTGATGGCCGTACCTATAATATCGACAGGTATTCTTGCACCCTCCTTTGCTATCAATACCGTATGATCCGCAAGACCGTAGAAACTTTCCTGTCTGATCGCCTTTGTTACTGGATCTTCTGTCTGTTTGTCCGTTCCTTCACTAATAACATTGAAGATAGCTGTAACTGGTTTCCCCAATGCTTCTTCCCGCTTCCAACCGGTTAATACCTCTGCAAAAGGATTAATTATTTTTATGATCCCTTTTCTATCTGTGGCGATCACAGCCTCGCCCAGACTATTAAGTGTTGCATTTAGCCATCGTTGGCTCTCTTTCAATTCTCGTTCCATCTTATGCTTGTAGAGAGCCATTTCAATATTGATGCGCAATTCCCTTTCGTTGAATGGTTTAATGACATATCCGAACGGCTCGGTGATCTTAGCCCGTTCCAGGATTTTTTCGTCTGAATAAGCTGTAAGATATACAACTGGGATATTGAAACGGGAACGTATCTGATTTGCGGTTTCTATTCCATCCATATCGCCCTGCAGTACTATATCCATCAGCACGAGATCCGGAACTTTCTCTTCTACTTCTTTAATAGCCTTCTCACCTGAAGATGCTACCGAGGAAACTGAATATCCCATATTTTGCAGACTTCTCCGGATGTGTTCGGCAACAATACTTTCATCTTCAACAACCAATATTTGCTTTTTTATCATTAATACCCTCCTTTAAATTTAATTATGAATTCAGTTCCTCTGCTTCGATCCAGATCGATCTTGCCCTGGAGTTGATCTTCTGCCAGTATTGTAACGAGACGCAAACCAAGTGATTCGGTTTTTCTGAAATCCACATCAGAGGGGATACCCACGCCGTTATCGCCGACTTTAAGTTCAACCACATTCTCATTGTTCAAGTTAAGTGATACTATAATTTCTCCTTTTCTGTCCTCTGGAAATGCATATTTCAAAGAATTAGTGATCAGTTCATTGATCAATAATCCACAGGGGATCGCTTGAAGGATCCCCAGCGAAACATTATCGGTATTTATTTTTAGCTCTATTGTGCCTGTTTTGACCCCATGGGACTGGAACAAACCATTCACCAGATCTCTGATGTATTCATTGAATTCGATTTTTGCCAGATCTTTGGATCGATAAAGTTTTTCATGTACCAGAGACATAGATATTATCCTGTTCTGGCTATCCCTGAAAATTTCAAGATACTTTTTATCCTTGATATACTCTGACTGGAGCCAGAGCAGACTGGAAATGACCTGCATATTGTTGTTTACGCGGTGGTGAATTTCCCTCAAAAGCATTTCTTTCTCTTTTAGAGATGCTTCGATCTGCTCCTCCACCCTTTTGCGCTCGGTAATGTCCTGTACCATTCCAAACATCCTGACTGGATTGCCTTCTTTGTCCCGGATCACTTCACCTCGTGTATGGACATATCTTCTGGCGCCATCTGGACGGAATAATCCATATTCTCCATCAAAGGGCTTACCATATTTAAGGGCGTCCTCGGTGGCTTTTATAAACCAGTCTTTTGTTTCAGGTGTCATTGTATTGACAACAACATCGTATTTCGGACTATCATTTACCGGATCAAGACCATAGATTTTATAGACCTCATCAGACCAGACAAGTTCATTGGTTGCAATATCCCATTCCCAGCTACCCATCTGTCCAAGTTCCTGTGCTTTTTCTAACTTCAACTTACTTTTTCTGAGTAATTCTTCTGCCCGTTTGGCTTCGGTAATATCGCGCTGGATTGCAAGGAAACCGATGATTTCCCCCCCTTCATTCAGGATAGGATTTGCTGAACCGCCAATATTCAGGAGACGACCATCTTTTGTCTTATTGACCAATTCCCCATTCACGACATTTTTTGAAAGAAGTGTGTCCCAGAATGGTTTATACTCTTCAGAAGGAATTAATCCTGATTTCAGTATACGGGGTGTTTTTCCGAGCGCTTCTTCCCTGCTATATCCATATGTTTTTTCAAAAGCAGGATTTACATAAATTATCGTTCCATCAATATTCGTTATAAAGATGGATTCATCAGATCGTTCAATACCAAGTTTGAACTTCAGCAATTCCTCTTCATTTTTCTTGCGCTCAGTTACATCCATAACGATGCATACATGTCCCTGGTATTTCCGATTCCCGTCCCAAAAGCCTGTGGAGCTGACATCTGTGGGGATTATACTGCCGTCTTTCCGAAGACCCGGGACCTCTCCTTTGAATACCCCCACATCCCTATTGTGTATTGTTTCTGACAATCCTTTTTCAGTTTGAGCTATTATCCCAGGGGGGACGATTTTTCGCCATGTATATCCGATAAGTTCCTCCTGGGTGTGACCGAAAATCCCGACGTATGCGGCATTTACATAGATAAACCGGTCATTTTCATCCGCGATCGCGATACCCTCTGTACTTCTGTTAATGGCATTAATGAGCTGTCCCCTGTCTTTCTCTACACTCTTGCGATCAGTTATGTTACGGAAAACTCCTTGGAGAACCGGCCTGCCTTTAATAGTGACAATTTGCGCCAGGATTTCAACAGGCACTTCTGTCCCATCAGGACGCAATACAACATTTTCAAAAGGATGTATATTCTCCTTTTGACTCGTTTTACTGGCGTGTTCCTTGAAACTTATTCTCGAATACTCATCATTTCGAGGAGGATGCAGTTGTGCCTGATGCATTCCTATAATTTCCTCATGGGATCGTGCTGTCAATTCGGATGCCCCGGAATTTTAGCAGGGATATGTCAGGATTTATTGGGAAATATTTTCGGGACTACACAGCAGGAAAACAAAGTCGAAATAATTAAATACCTCCTGAACTCAGTGGAAAAACCAGTGGTATAATAATGCGATCAAACAAATTCAGAAAAGATGAACATGCTATTGAATTGCCAATCAATATAGTTGTTATGCTGGTAGTTGGTATGGTGGCGCTGGCTGCCTTGCTTGCGATAATACCAAAATCAAAAGAGAATCTGAGCGTGGATATTATAAATGTTACTATTGGAAATAATGATGTTACAAAAGGAAATACTGCGAAAATAATCGGTGAAGGGGAAAGTCAGGTCAAAGTGAGAATTAAAGTTTTCGATAAAGATAATAATCCGGTTCAGAAAGCAAGTGCAACAATGAGCGGGGGCGGTGGGTTTGGAACGGATCAGACTGACTCTAATGGTGAAGCGAATATAATCCTTGGAGGATCTGGAGGCGGAGGGGGGACCATGATAAATCTCAGACCAAATCAACAAATGTTAGAGTTAAAGCTTGTTGTTAAAGCCAACGGATTCTACGATTACGAAGATGAAAAGGCAGTTCTTCTATATCAGACAAGGAAATAGAGTTTAATGGCACTCGGACTTCCGATTAAAATGGTGGTCCTTACCATTGTGGGAATGGTCGGGCTTGCCGCGATGATCGCCTTCATAAGCAGCAGCGAAGCCGCGATGCCAAAGCCAATGCATTCAAATATAAAAGGCGGTGGCCTGATCATACTGTCAGGATCCCCTGACATCATTGAACTGCCAGTTGAGGTCATAAACTCAAAAGACGGGACGCCAGTTATAAAAGCAAGCGTTGCTCTCACAGGGATGTCAGCGGCAGCGATAAATGTCACTGACAACAGTGGAGATACAGTCCTGAGATTCAATAAAAGCGATCTGGGATTAACAGCGCAGGAAGGATATCTGAAGCTCACTGTCAGAGCTGCAGGCTTTCGGGAATATGAGAATGAATTCGCTGTAAAAGTGGTTAATTAGAGTTAATAACCTAACTATGATACTTATTCTATGTCCACTTTGCGCTCTTGGCGTGCTTTGCGGTGTTTGATTTTATTCACCGCGGAGAACGCAAAGGACGCAAAGATAAGTCCAAAACATTCAGTTCTCAACTATAATTATCGATCAATATGACTGGAACACAGATTACACGGATTTGACGGATTTTTACGGATCCGTGAGCATCCGGATTTGACGGATTTTTACGGATCCGTGAGCATCCGCGTCATCCGCGCAATCCGTGTTCTATTTCATGAGCACTATGCAAAAGACTTATCTTTCACCGCAGCTTTCGCAGAGAAGTTGTTTCAATGAAAAAAGGTTGTCTTGTCTTTTATGATCTAATTTAACCGCAGATGAACGCAGATAAACGCAGATTAGTTGCATTGAATTTATCTATACTCGTTGGTCTCCGCGAATTCAAATACCATTCACGATCCTTTTAATTTCCACTATGTAGTCGCCAACTAATTCTTCTTTGTAAAATACTTTTAACGGCGCCTGTGGAAGCGTTTCTAATCCCCTCAATTTAAGTTCAATATTCAGGGCGTTTTCATAAACCTTCTCAAGGAAACCCACTCCAAGAACGTTGC
>JAHIFK010000266.1 GCA_018900975.1 Methanobacteriota archaeon | reverse complement strand
TTGCCATATATCTATCCTGAAAATCCTGTTCATCCTGTCTGAATAAGCGTTAAATACGGTTCTGCGTATCCTGGGGATGAATTGAATTTCACCTGCCTGTATCTTTTCAAGAGCCGGGATATATAAATTAAACCGCCGCAAGTTGTCTATTCTCACAGAAATTATTTATATAATGAGTTCTTATGATGTTTAATTCATTATAAGGCATTAATGCTATTATGATGATGGTCAAAGGATGATTATGATTGAGACATGCATGAGGGGAAAATATGCTAAATAAAAATGTTATTAGAGGAATTGGATTTGTATTGGTGATGATTGGATTGTTGTCAGTGGCGATGGGGATTACGTCAACTCCATCACCAAATCCATTAGAAACGGTGAATAGTACCGTAGGTGAGTCAAAGATATTTAGTTTAACATCTATCAGTAATAATGCGAATGTAACATGGTATATCAATAGTACACCAGTTCAAACTAATCCAAATGTGACTGTTGCATCCCATACAAATTCCACAACACCGGCAGGATTCTGGAATATGTCCGCTGTGGTTGTAAATGTGAGCAATCCAAGTGACGTAAACATGACAACATGGTTGTGGAATGTCCAATCACCCACACTCGGACCCGTCACTGGACTAACATATACTGCGGGTACCACATGGATTAATTGGACATGGACAAATCCAGGCGCGCCTTTTAATTATACCATTGTTAGAATCAACGGAACTATTCTAACTAATACTTCAGACGAATTCTATAATTATACCACGTTCAGTCCCGGAACACTGAACACAATTTCACTCCAAACAGTTGATACATCGGGAAATATTCACCAAACCCCAGTAACAGACTCCCAATATACTTATAACACACAAACTGGTAATGACGTAAGTGTTTCTTTGCCTGGAAATCTCAAAGTTATTTTTTCTCAGGTTTCAAGCGAAGGTAACACGACAGTGAGCATATCTCCGACAAATTCATGGGGGGGGCCACATAGTAGTTTCATAAAAGTCGGTAGTTATTACTACAATATAAACACAACAGCAGTAACATCGCCTGGAACCAATATTACCATAGAATTAGGTTATACTCCGGGAGGGGTTAATGAAAGTAACATCAATCTGTATCACTGGAATGGAGGATCATGGAAAATTGTTACGACAAATCTCGATAAGTCAACTAAAAAGGTGAAAGGTAATGTAACAAGTTTATCTCCTTTTGTAGTAGGTGCTCCTCCAAAACCGATTTTTACATTTAAAGACCCACCAACACCTCAGGAAACCATAGGTTCTGGATCAAAAACATTCAAAGTCACAATAGACCAAACAACAAATGTAACCTGGTCTATCAATCCAGGTTCTTCAACTAGTATTGGCCAGGTTTCGGCAGGTACCGAAATAAATAAATCATATTCCCTCTCCTCGCCAGGAGAATATACAATTACTGTAAATGCCTCCAATACAACTTCAGGTGAGAGTAATTCTACATCATGGATATGGAACGTCCGCCCCAGGACCTACTCATCGGGCAACCGCGTCTGGGACGGTAGTAAGAGCATGAATACAACTTACTTCTGGGACACATATAGCTTCTATGCCTTCTACTACGATGTGAACGACGACGTGGGAAATGAAAAGCTACAGATAACTTTGAACAGTAAAACCGACAGGACGGTAAGAAAAGACAACTTGATTTACACTACCAAGCCTGAAAATGTCTCCTTCCAGTACAAGGCATGGGGAAGCTACGATGTCATAGGGTTCATGGCAGACAAATATTTCGCTGCATACACCGGGGCGACTTCAACCAAGATCACAGGAAGAACACCCAGGAGCACAATAAACTACATGCAGCTCCACAAGATATTGATAGACGACAAGGTTACGCGTACAGTGCGCGCGTCAGGCACGTATCCGCTGGGTGATGGTTATGCAGTGACGCTCAAAGAACTGGGCTCAGGCAGACAAGCATGGATTTCGATATTAAAGGACAATGGGGAAGTGTATAGCGAGGTTAAAGGTGTGGGAGATACGATTGTTTACTCTAAGAGAGTGGGCTCAGTGAACGACCTGCCGCTGATCGCACTGCACATAGGCAGCGTGTTCGAGGGAACTACGGAAAGCATGGTGCAGATCGACGGCATATTCCAGATATCAGAAAGTTATACGTCCGCAAGCTCTTCCAACAGGTACGGGATAATGGAAATATCGAGCACTTCTGACACGGGCATAACAATGACCAACAGGAACAGCTTTACCCTGTCCTCAGGTTCGACCATCGACATAATGGGTGACATGAAGTTCATAGTCGCAAAGAACGAATCAGTGCTGCGCTTTGCCCCGATGATAAAGAGGTCAGGAGAATACGAGGTCAGAGGCACGATATCCAATAACGAAAATTCAAGTGAGTGGACGCCGCTCAACTTCGAGGGATTCTATTATAATTTAGACGATGATGTAGGGACTGAGAAACTGACGCTTAACAGAACTGGCACGACAGTGGCAAAAAATGGTCTTGAATATATTACAAGCGCCCAGCAGGTCTCGTTCAAGTCCAGCACGCTTGGAAAGTACAATGTCATAGGCTTCATGGCTGAGAAGTACTTTGCCGGATACCCGGCTGGAAAAATAAAATCAACTTCGATCTCCACAATAGAGCGCAACCAGCTCCACAAAGTGCTCATAGACGATGACACCCAGCGTGTGATCTATGCAGGAAGCACGCTCACGCTCAACGACGGTTATGTCCTGAAAATAAAAGACGTCAACATGGGAGCAGGAGCAGGAGAAGTCTGGCTGACCTTGTTAAAGGACGGCAATGAAGTCCCTGGAGGCGATGATTTCGTAGAAAAAGGAGAGCTCTACATATATGAAAAAGACGTTGGGGCTGTCAAGGGTCTCCCCCTTATCGCTCTGCGCGTCGAAAGCATATTCCGCGGAAAAGAAGCCACGGCTGCATTCATCAAAGGGACTTTCCAGATATCAGAATCATACACTTCTGTTAACAATGGCGACAAATTCGGCATCATGGAAGCATCTGTTTCAGGTACCGGGATAACAATGACCAATCCAAACCCAGTGACCTTATCATCCGGAAGCACAGTGGATTTTATGAAGAACATCAAGTTCAAGGTAGCTGAATCATCGGTTGTCAGGTTCTACCCATACATCATGGTCAACGGCAGCGCCCTTGCTGCAAACCAGCTCGCAATAAGCGTCCCCTCCTCCATGATGGTAAAGGACACGATAACAATAAGCGTTACCTCAGGGACAGGAACGCCTCAGGACAACGCTGAAGTGAGCTTTGACGGTGAGGTCATAGGCACCACGAACAGCACTGGAAAGCTGGACTACATGCTCACTAAGGCAGGTCAACACAACATCACAGCAACAAAGCTCGGGTACGAAAAAGCCGTCCTGGCTGTCCAGATAGCAGAGTACGTGGATAACAGGCTGAGCCTTGTACTTCCTGAATTCATTGATCAGTATATCCCGGTCTCGATCAAGGTCATTGTAAGCGGGACCGGGAACGCCATTTCAGGCGCCAATATCACTCTTGACGGCACAGGTATCGGGACAACAGACTCAAGCGGAGTTCTGACCTATACGTTCACTGACAGCGGGAAACATAACCTCGCAGCCTCCAGGAACGGGTATATCAGCGTACAGAGGGAGATCGAAGTCAGGATGCCATTCACTGAATTCAAGGCATCCGATATCAATTTCAGACCCGATGTGGTCTTAAGAGGACAGAACGTCTATGTCTGGTCGAACATCACAAATTCAGGCACTAGAGAAGGCACGCTCCCGGTAGCGCTCATAATCAACGAAACGGTGGTTGAAAATAAGAACGTCACCTTAGCGCCCGGAAAATACGGTGAAGTTAATTTCTCATACAGGATAGACTTGCCGTCTGGTAATTATACCGTAGAGATACTTGGTCAGCAGACAACCATGCCTGTCAAGGATGAACCGCTCAATATATTCCTTGTAGTAGGTGCAATAACAGGTCTTGGCGCTTTAACAGTATATTTCCTGACCTCGAAGAACCTGATGAGCGTTGAAGCCATAAAGAGCAAGATGAATATGGAAACCGTGAACCAGGTAGTGGCGAAAGCCAGATCAGATTTAGAATCGCTGTCCTCGAAATTTTTGAAGGGTGGCGGAAAAGGCGGATC
>JAHIFK010000265.1 GCA_018900975.1 Methanobacteriota archaeon | reverse complement strand
CGCCGATTAACGCAGATTTAAAGCTTTGTCTGAGGAAATCACATGCGCCACACATTTATTACTCTTTAAATATTAATGCCCGGCGCCGATATGCCCCAGGCAACCGCTTCAGATTATCAGGAAAAAGAGACCGGAATCTATTAGCGAACTGGCAAGGATACTAAAACGCAAAGAATCAAATGTGCATAATGATCTCACTTTCCTGGAAGGTGTGGGTCTCCTTGAGCTTAAGCAAGGGAAAAATAACGTCAGGAAAATGCCTGTTGTTGATTACGATGCGCTGCATATTACAGTTCCTCTGACTGCATAGTTCACTTTCAAAAGATCGCGGATGCCGGGGCACTTCGCGGGGAGGCGCGCAACGTATATTTTCCACGACGTAGCACACGGATTGCGCGGATCTGACGGATTTCCGCGGATACGAAATCCGTGCGCAGGCAGAAATTATGAAAAGCTTTTTGATTCATTACGAACGGTATATGCTTGGTTTCATAATTTGATACGCTTCATCAACTAAAGGATGTTGAAACATAAAATGGCACTCGCAATTAATAAACCAAAATGCGACAATCTCGCTACTGATATCTGGAAAAACAGGCGGGGTAGAATATGAATGAAAACTCGCTTGCTGTATTTGAAGAATACAAAATCCGCCTGAATAAAGAGGGAAGTGAAACGGTTATAAAATGTAACCGGTTGAAGATGATTGCAGAAGATGAGAAAATGCGCATTACCGATGTCGCTGATCTGGCTCGTTCTCTTGACAGGGCGCGGGAGTACTGGCAAGAAATGCGTCACCGCTTTGTTGAACGACACGGAGGTTAACGTATGATTCAGGACAAAAACCTACCCGAACCCGCCGATTTTCTCCTTTACCAGACTAAGGACGGGAAGACGCGGCTGGAAGTGGCTTTTCAGGGGGAGACGTGCTGGCTCTCACTCAACCAGCTGGCAGAACTCTTCCAGCGGGATAAGTCAGTCATCTCCAGGCATATCAAGAATATTTTTGACGAAGGCGAACTGGCGAGGGATTCAGTTGTTGCAAACTTTGCAACAACTGCCATTGACGGCAAAACATATCAGGTCGATTACTTCAACCTCGACGTCATCATTTCAGTCGGCTATCGGGTGAAATCCCACCGCGGCACGCAGTTTCGCATCTGGGCTACCCAGCGGTTACGTGAATACATTATCAAAGGGTTTGCCATGGATGATGACCGCCTGAAACAAAATGGCGGCGGCAACTATTTCGACGAATTACTGGCACGCATCCGGGACATACGCTCCTCGGAAAAAATCTTCTGGCGCAAGGTACTGGACATCTACGCCACCAGCATTGACTACGATCCGCAAACTCAGACCTCCCAGCTCTTTTTCGCTACCGTACAGAACAAAATGCACTGGGCAGCGCACGGGCAGACTGCAGCAGAAGTCATATACCAACGCGTCGACTCAGCAAAAGAGAACATGGGCCTCACCAATTGGACTGGCAACATAATCAGCAAAGGTGAAGTAGGCATTGCCAAGAACTACCTGAACTCCCAAGAACTCGACATACTCAACCGAATTGTCATGGCTTATCTGGAATTTGCTGAAATCCAGGCGTTGGGACGCAAGCCTGTGTATATGAGTGAATGGAGCGCCAAACTTGACGATTTCTTGAAATTGAGTGGTCGTGAGCTACTTACTCATGCAGGAAAGATATCACATGAGGAGGCGCTCACCAAAGCACAGCTCGAATATGAAAAACACCGCACCATGCAGATCAACCTTCCATCGCTAGTGGAAGCGGATTTTGAGCGGGCCATAAAACAGCTACCCAAACCGGGATCAAAAAAGGCGTTGCCACCATCCAGGAGAAAAATCGTGAAATAGGACATGTGCGCCACCGCGAGCACAAGTATGGAATGATAACTCTTTAAATATTAATCCCCCGGCGCCGATATGCTCCCAGATAACCACTTCACATCAAAATTAAAGCATACAGGTGACCGGAATGCCGCATCATACCGAGGCGACTTCCGGTTCGCCTGTGTTCAGTATCGCGGCTGCAGGGGCCACTTTGCGGGGAGGCGCGCTTTCCGTTCTCTTGATGCATGAGCGGGGAGGCACGGTGGGATTTGGAAGAGGTGGGGGGCTGAGGTTAGTGTTTTTATGGGGGGTTTGTTCAAATATAGGCACTGAAAATCGAATTATTATATAAAAGCAAATTATTATCTAATAGTAAGAACTATGGTGGTAATTATTCATGAGACTTTATATGGACGTCTGTTGCTTAAACAGACCTTTTGATGACCAGAGCCAGGATAGAATCAGGATCGAATCCGAAGCGATTATGGCAATATTAAATAAATGTCTAAATGAGTGGACACTTGTAGGGAGTGAAGCTATAGATTATGAAATTTTTAAAATCCCAGATGATGAAAGAAAAAAAGGTGTAAAGGTTCTTGCGGCTATTTCAAGAGATAAGGTTACTGTAGATGAGAGTATATTAAGACGGGCTTCTGAACTTGAAAATATTGGATTGAAAGCATTAGATGCCTTGCATATTGCATGCGCTGAGAAGTCTGTGGAAGTTATTCTCTCAACTGATGATGAGATTGTGAAAAAGGTTAAGGCTAATAATAACATTGTTAAGGTTAGAGTTGAAAACCCCGTTAGATGGCTAATGGAGGTAACTGAACATGAAAGCTAAGACCATCAGCGAAATAAGACATGAAGGACTTGAAGTTCTTGCGAAAGCCTTGGGACCGATAGAGATGGTCAGGTTTGTCCAGAGTTTCGACCTGGGAAGAGGAGATTATACGATGGAACGCTCTCAATGGTTATCTGGGAGCTTGGACGAAATTTTTAAAGAAATCAAGGAAAAGAGAACCAAAGTTAGTGTCCGCTAACTCATTTCTTTCGGTATTCTGAATACCGGGACTCACTTTCTGCTCAAGCTTCCATTCGTGACCGGAATACCGCATCATACCGGGGCGCCTTCCGGTTCGCCTGTGTTCAGTATCGCGGCTGCCGGGGCACTTGGCGGGGAAGTGCTATTTCCGTTCTCTTGATGCAGGAGCGGGGAGGCACGGTGGGGTTTGGAGCAGGTGGGGGGAGGGGATTGGGGAGAGTGGGATGCAGAAATTTAGCATGAACACCACCGCAAAGAACGCAAAGGTAGCAAAGATAGATCAAATGATTTTATAAATTCGATTGTATTAATGTCCGGCGCCATGCTAAAAGAAGATTCGTATCAGACAGGATTTACAGGATTTACAGGATTGATGGATGGAGTTATCCTGTCCATCCTGTTAATCCTGTCTTAATCCATACTGTCCGACGTTTCAGTGAAAAACGAAACCGCAGATGGACGCAGATTAAATGCTTTGTCTGAGGAAATCACACGCGCCGCACATTTATCACTCTTTAAACATTAATTTCTCGGCGCCGATATGCCCCCCATGCAACCGCTTCACATAAAAATTAAAGCATACAGGTTACCGGAATGCCGCATCCATACCGGGGCGCCTTCCGGTTCGCCTGTGTTCAGTATCGCGGCTGCCGGGCACTTCGCGGGGAAGTGCTCTTTCCGTTCTCTTGATGCAGGGGCGGAGAGGCACGGTGGGGTTTGGAGCAGGTGGGGGGGTTTGTTCGTGTGTGTCCTGTTGTGTTGGCTTTAGCTTCCAAGCGCGTAGAATTACCACGACGTAGAACACGGATGACACGGATCAGACGGATTTCCGCGGATACGAAATCAGCACGCATACGAGTCATAGCATAACGAAAATTAACAACTAACTCTTACGAACTCAAAACGAACTCACGCAGCTGGAGTTCGTTTCAGTTCGTTTCAGTTCGTTTAGTTCGTTGTTTCTCTCTATATTTTTTTCATGTATCACAGGCGCCGCACATTTATCACTTTTTAAATATTAATCACGCGGCGCCGATATGCCCCCATGCAACCGCTTCACATCAAAATAATTAAAGCATACAGGTGACCGGAATGCCGCATCCATACCGGGGCACCTTCCGGTTCGCCTGTGTTCAGTATCGCGGCTGCCGGGGCACTTCGCGGGGAGGCGCGCATTTTTCGTTCTCTTGATGCAGGAGAAGAGGGCACGGTGGGGTTCATTGGTCATCGGTTAAGGGGTTTGACTTGCTCTACCAATATCGTTTTATAAATAATTTCTAATTTTATTGTGTTAAAATTAGAAAGAGGATACAGAGCATGAAAAATGACAAAAAACCCATCACTAAAAATCAATCTTATGAACCAGATGTGATTGAAAAATATCTATGTACATTATTATCCAAAGAATG
>JAHIFK010000264.1 GCA_018900975.1 Methanobacteriota archaeon | reverse complement strand
TGCAAATCCTTTTCCAAGTTCAAGGATAAAATCTTTCAGATTGTCAATAATAGCCTGTTCCATATCTGACTCCCTGAACTGCGAAGAGTCGGGCATACCAAGGAACTCAAGAACATAAGGATCTTTTATGAAATCCTGCGGTGTCTGGGCAAGGATTGCGGTCTTTTCCTGCATTTCCTTGATAACAGGCGCTTTTTTCCGGCTTGTAAGAAGACGTTCATAATAAAGCGAGTTTATCTGGCGCTCAAGAGCGCGGGTACTCCAATTTTGCTCCGCTGCCTCCTGCATATAATAATCACGGGCAGATGGATTATCCAGCCGCATGATTAGACGATAGTGAGTCCATGTCAATTCTCTACGCAGTGCGTAGAGTTTTTCATCTGTTTGAAAAATCGGGTAAAACTGCCTGAAATTCCAGATGTTTGCTTCCGTGAATCCCCGCCCAAATTCAGCAGAGAGTTGTTTTGAAAGTTCCTTGATAATCTTTTTGCCATATTCTGCACGGGCTTCACCTTGTTGTTCCTCCTCTACGATCAGCTTTCCAATGTTCCAATATGCCTCCACCATCACAAAATTGATGGCGCGATAAGCGTTTTGGCGGGCAGCTTGAAGAATTTCAGAGATGTTGCGGTAAAGTTCGTTTCTAATTTCGGGCTGAGTGACTGCCTTTTCTTTTTTTGTGGCTTTCTTTGGGAGGTAACTATTTTTCATGTTATAACCTCAAAATCTGCCTGATTCGATATAGTTCATTTGTTCTCTATCTTAATTCTTGAAAGATTCTCCCGTATATGTTTGTTAAGCTCGGCTTCCTCTGCAATCTGCTTTTCCAGTTCCACTTTCAGAACATTGAACCTTTCAGCAAAATTGAAATCGTCTTCGTCATCGGCTAAACCAATGTATCTTCCTGGTGTCAAAACATAATTCAGAGCTTTCACTTCATCCAGTGCCGCCGATTTACAAAAACCCGGTACATCCTTATATTCACCCTCACCTGTGCGCCAGTTGTGATATGTGCGCCCGATCAAAGAAATATCTTCATCAGACAATTCCCTGTTTTTGCGGTTAATCAAATGCCCCATATTGCGGGTATCAATAAACAATATTTTACCTTTGCGCTGCTCTTTGTTACGGCTCAAAAACCACAGGCAAGCGGGTATTTGTGTATTCAGGAATAACTTTGTCGGAAGATTCACAATGCAATCGATTAAATCATTTTCCACCATCATCTTGCGTATTTCGCCTTCATTATTGGTTTTAGTGGTCAGCGAACCCTTAGCCAGAACAAAGCCAGCCTGTCCGGTCGGCGCGAGGTGATAGAGGAAGTGCTGTATCCAGGCATAGTTGGCATTGGCTGGCGGCGGCGGCAGTTTTTGTCCCAATACGCTCCAGCGCGCATCATCACGCAGCAGCTCGCCGCTCCAGTCGCTGTCGTTGAATGGCGGGTTGGCAATGATGTAATCAGCCTTCAAATCCTTATGCATATCATTGAGAAAAGAGCCTTCATTGTTCCATTTTACATTGCTGCTGTCAATGCCACGGATAGCAAGGTTCATCTTTGCCAGACGCCATGTGGTCTGGTTGCTCTCCTGCCCATAAATTGAAATGCGGTCTTTGGGATCAAAACTTAATTTCCTGCCATTATTTTTTTTATAGTGATCCTGATGCACCTCTATAAACTTCTCACTCTGCACGAACATGCCGCCGGAACCGCAGCAGGGGTCAAAAACGCGCCCTTCATAAGGCTCAAGCATCTCAACCAGCAGCTTTACAACGCTGCCCGGAGTGTAGAATTGTCCTCCCTTTTTGCCTTCTGCCAGTGCAAATTCACCAAGGAAATATTCAAATACCCTGCCAAGGAGGTCTTTACCTCTGGCTTCCTTAGTACCCAGTTCCGCGCTGCCCACAAGGTCAATCAAACCGCCAAGGCTCTGTTTATCTAACTTCTCCTGTGCAAATACTTTGGGAAGCACCCCTCTCAGGGAAGGGTTGTCCTTTTCGATGGCATCCATGGCTTCATCTACATCTTTGCCTATGGTGGGAAGTTTTGCGCGACCCTGCAGCCAATTCCACCGCGAAGAAGGGGGCACGTAGAAAACCTTTTCTGCAGTGTATTCGTTCTTATCTTCGGGGTCTGCCCCTTCATATTCACCTTTGCTTTCTTTCAGTTTTTGATGAAGTTCGAGAAAGGCGTCAGAAATGTATTTCAGGAAGATCAAGCCCAATACAATATGCTTGTATTCGGCAGCGTCCATGTTCTTGCGCAACTTGTCGGCTGCCTTCCAGAGTTTTTTTTCCAGGGGTTCATCATTCTGGTTATTTTTTTCTTTATCGTTCCTGGCCATCGATCAGTCTCCAATGCCAATTTCTTTTATCATCAATACCACATCTCATTATAGTGATGTTCATGGGTGTTCGGTTAATAAACCAACAATAATATATACAATAAGACATTCTATTATTTGAGGGTAAATAGGATGAGAAATATTTCCAACGAAAAAACGATCGATCCGAGCGTAAAATGGTTAACAATGTTATTTCC
>JAHIFK010000263.1 GCA_018900975.1 Methanobacteriota archaeon | reverse complement strand
GGGGCATACGTGGATGCGCCCTCCAGAGGCGCGACTCTGGGCGCCTTTATCTGCGGTAATAATTTCGTACGATTCTCCAATTTAATTTATATCGAACAGAACACGGATGACACGGATCGGACGGATTTTCACGGATCCGCGCGTATCCGCGTCATCCGCGCAATCCGTGTTCCATCGTCCGGTTTGTCTCTTCACCGATAACGAATGAATTACTCTCTCATTTGTTTCCATCACCTGTTTATCATCTTATGAAAATTCTTTGCGCTCTTATTGATCCTGATCCCGTGCACTTTGCAGAAATTGTCAAGCATGCCATAGAACAATCCATGCTCGTTCATCTTTATAACAGCAGCCTCATGCGCCCGCATAAGAATATCAGGATAATTGCTGCGGATAACGCATTCTGCCCTGATAATATCCGCTATCTTATCGACCATGCCTTCTTCATACATCCACACAGGGAATTCCACGCGCGCTGGAAGACCATTGCTCACCCTCATATAGAAAAACGCGATCTTATCTTTGAATTTACCGTAGTTATCCAGCACAGAACGTGCCTCATCGCCCCTCCTGTCGTCCCTGTCACAGAGGAACGCCGCCGTCCTCTCCCCCCATAATAGATGCGAGAAAAGATACGTATCAGAGAGCTTGCCCTTTTTGAGGTCGAAAAGGAAATGCATCATCAATGTGATATCGCGCGGCATAGTCGTGTCTATGAATCCGATTAAAGGAGCGCGCGTTTTTTCCGAAGCTTCAAGCAGTTTATTTATTGCTCGGACATAAATTTCTCTTATGTTCCTGTTAAGAACATTGATATGAGAAAGGATGAGCGCGCCGTCAAGCATGATGCAGGGCTTATCATGCTCTTTCATTAGTTGCATGATACTATCGCATTCCATGGCAAACCGGCGCGCATCGACATATTCGGCGCCGAAGGAATACACACTTGCATCCTCGAATTCATCGGGAGTGATGATCTGAGCCCCTGTATTCTCTCTATAATCGCTGTCGTTCGTATGCCTGTTAAGGATCTGCGAAGTCTGTATTACTGCAAGCGGTATCTCATAGTTCTTATCTGAATATATCTGGCTGCCATCCACTGCCCCCACTGCGACGCCTGATAGCACGGAATCCACCCACTCAATTGCATCATGCCTGTTCTTCCAGTTGAAAGGAAAAGAATGGATAAGTTTACCAGGTTCAAGGAGCCTTGCGCCGCTGTAAGCATTAAGGCGCTCGTTCATGGAAATATCAATGATGTTCAGTTTCTTAAGTTCAGTCCTGTACTCCTCTGAAAGTGTGGATCGCTCCACATCATACGATCTTATCGCTGAGAGCTTTGCATCGAACTGATCAGAAATACTTTTCAAATCGAGCATGATACAACCCTGCTTTCCCCATCTGTCTTTTCGATCTTTATCACATTGGCATATTTCTCGTTGAACGTATCATCGTGCGAGATAACGAAAACCTGTTTGAACCCGCGGATGTTCATGATCTCCTGCGAAAGTTTTTCCCGCCGTATCTCATCCATATTCTGTGTGGGCTCATCCAGGAATACGAAATCGCAGCTTGAAAGGGCTTTCAAGAGCGCAAGCCGCACAGCAAGCGCCGCGCTCATGCGTTCACCGCCGCTTAACTGCCTGAACGATTTTACTTCACCCGCGGATTCTATCTCAATATCATAATCATTCTGCCACTTGAGCCCGCATGTGAAATCATCCATTATCTCGGAATAAATATTACTGGCATCCTGGCTTATCTCACCTATAAATTCATTGACGATGTATTCTGATGAATCCTTGATAGTCTCACGGATAAAATTTGAGAACGATAAGAACTGCTTTTCATTTTCCAAATTTTTCTCTATGTCATTTATTTTTAAGAGCTCAGATTCCATGGCCGCAATTTCGCGCGAGAGTTTTTCCATGTTCTTAGTTTTCCCTTTGACCGCTTCTGCCTTACTGCTCACTACTTTTCCAAGTTCTTCAAGCTGGGAGATCGTCTCATTAAGGATCGACTCATCAAATTCAGACAAAAGTGCCTCATGCTTCTGGATATACCCGCTCAGATCAGAATTCATCGACGCTATGATCTCCTCAAGTTTCCTGCATTCCTCTGCATATTCACTCACTTTCAAAGCAAGTGGAAGAGCCTGCAAATATCTATTATGTTCAGGTTCGAGCTTCATTATCTTATCCTGCAGGAAGACGATCTTTTCATCAAGCCCATCGAATGTTAAGAATTGAGAGGCAAGCTTGTCCCGTTCACGTTTCTTCAAATCAATGGACTTCGGAACGCTTTCAAGGCTTTTCAGTTCCTTAAGGTTTTTTTCTTCAAGTCCGTTCAGTTTTCCTAATTCCTTATCCGGTGAATTTAGCGCTTTGAGGTCTGCTTTCTTAGAATTCAGTGTTATCGTAAAGGACTTCCTCTCTTCTTCGCTTCCTGTCAGAACTCCTGTTTTTATCGCTGGATATGATAATGACAGGTTTTCAAGTTTCGCTTTATGCGAGCTTACCTCAGTTGAAATACCCCTGTAAGCGTCAATATCTTTTTTTTTGGATTCAATGATCGCAGCCATATCATCGCGCTTCTTTCTTGGATTTTCAAGTTTTAATAGGGAATTTGATATAAGGTCCAGATCTAACTTTATTTCATTCAGCATTCTTGTGTGAGCATTTATCTCATCATCGAAATACCCGGCAAAGTCATTGATCGATGTGCATTTTATCCCGTTAAAAACCGGACAGATACCATGCGTTCCTGCAAGTTTCATGTTATTTCTGGTCTTTTCAAGAATAGATTTTACTGATACCTGGCGCTGAAGCAATTCCTGCTGTTTATTTTCTAATTCTGTTTGCTGATCGATAAGAGCAATTAGAGAAGCAATACTCTTTTCAAACTCCTTGATCTCTGACTGGAGCAAATTAGCGCGCTGTTCCTTTTCAACCGCCTGTTTTAATTCAAAACCAAGATGAATGAGTGAGTCAAGGAGAGATAAGAGATCCTGGATCTCATCTTCCAGAGCTTTTTGTTTCTCCACAGCGGGGATCAACTGTTTCTTTAGCTCTTCGAATTCCTTATTCTCAAGTGAAAGTTTTGATATGCGCTCAAGTTTATCAGACAGATTTCTTATGTCTGAATCCAGTCGGGCTATATCCTCCTTTAACTTATCCCTCTTCTTGCGGTCGCCGTCCAATTCTTTAAGAGAAGCGCTCTCTTTTTTAAATAATTCTTCAGCCGGAAGCAGCTCATTTAGGATTTTTTGGGCAGACTCAGCGCGCAGGAGGTCTGTTCTTGCCCTGTCAAGCTGTTTTGTGGTCCCCTCAAGACGTATGCGCTCGTTGACTATTTGTGAAGAAAGGGCATCCATTTGAGCTTTTTTTCCTGCCAGTTCTTCTTTTTTCTTAGTTAAGGATGTGATGTATATATTTATTTCTTTGATCTTGGCTCTTAGTTCATCGCTCTCTTTTTGCAGTCCTTCTTTTTCTTTTTTCAATTCAGGGTAGTTCTCCGTGCGGGTGCGAAGAGGTATCATTTCCCTGTCCATTGAATCCATCGCCTTTTCAACAGCAGTTATGACTTCCCTTAAATTAGTATAAGCAGTCTTATATTCCTCCACCCTCAGTATATTATCAAATATCTTCTTTCGAGGTTCAGGGTTCAGCAGAAATGCGGTCGTGAATGTCCCCTGGGGGACCCCGACAGCATTCTCAAATATTGAGGGAATATCTTCAGGCGACCTTATATTGTTTAGAAGATTGGATGCTATCCAGTCTGTGACATCCTTTTTACCTTTGATCTCGCTGACTGGCGTTTTAATGTAGTATTCGCTTCCGCCCAATTTCCTGTATATCGTATATTCGATCTCATCCTTGCTTTCTACGGTTACTGCAACATATCCCGACTTTTCGCCGTGCCTTCGGAAATCCTCGATCTTTTTATAAGGGGGATAATCAAACAGCACATATCCTATCGATTCAAGGATCGTGCTTTTCCCGTGCCCGTTCTGACCGCAGATGCCGTTGATGCCTTCGAGGAATTCGATAGTTTCATGAGAATAGGATTTTACGTTCTTTAATTCCACTGATTTGATAAGCATCTACGCATCCTCCATGCGAGAAAGAAGAGTCGTAAGTGTTTTTTGTTCAGGATTTTTCACAAATGTCTTACCTTCTCCAGCCTGTGATGTCCTGAGCTTTTCAAAGCACCATCTGAGTTCTTTCCGGATGGAATTTTCATCGATCCCTGCCGCAGCCATCCTTTTGACTTCTATCATGGTTTTAACTATTTCATCCACACTGTCCCTGTATCTCCCATCAAGTTTTACCCGGTCGGAAAAGACCCGAAGCTCAATCTGCTCACGCGTCAGCCCTCGCACATCTCCCTCGTTAAGCGTATATTGAGAACTGCTGTTCATGATCTTGACATCGCTCCAGAGGGGTTTGAATTTTTCTGCAATCATGGCTTTTATTCTGTCTATGCTTATTTCTGATTTCGGGAAGTTCATGTTGCCGTAGAGCAAAAGTTCGATAAGGGGGTCTGATGGCGCAGATGGCTCCCTGTCGAGTCTTGAGTCTATATTTGAATACAATTCATCAGGCGTATCAATGCTGCTTATGTCAAGTTTTATGCGCCTCACAGGTCGTGTGATCGGAGTTATGAGTTTGGCGCCGCTGTCCCTTATGTGATAGAATCCTTTTGGCAGACCGTACTCGTTCATAGCTGTCATTTCTATGCTGCCTGGATTGAAGAGCCAGCCATCCAGTTCATACTGCATGTGATAATGTCCGAGCGCAAGATAATTTACAGTTTCTTTCAGGGGCAAAAGGGAGTTATAATGTATCTCACCCGGCGCCTCCTGCCGCATCTGTCCTGCCATGCCAAAGTGCATCATGAGGATCGTGAATTTTTCCCCGTTCGCTGCGTTTATTTTTTTTATTTCTTCTGCTATCTGTGGAAATGTGGAAACTGTATTTGAGCCAAGGTATCTCACCCCGAATATCCGAACGCTGTCAAGTTCAACATAATCCCCCATAAGCTTTACGCCGTTCGCTTCCTTCAGCCTTATGAGCCTGAGTAGCCCCTGCGAGTTAAGTATCTCAAGCCAGCTCTTGCCGTCCTGGTAGAAAGCGAGGTCGTGGTTCCCTTCGATGGCAAATACCTGAGTGGATGGGCTTTTTGCTTTGAGTTCAGCGAGAACTTTGTATGCCTGCTCGTAGGTAGGGGCGTTTATGTTTCGCTTGTGGAAAAGATCGCCTGAAATGAGGATGAACTCTGCCCTGTGTTCGATGGCATAATGGATGGCTTTTTGGAAGGCGCGGGCATAGTCCAGGAAGCGCTCGGGGAGACCGTACTGCGCGTAGCCGAGATGAAAGTCACTGGCGTGGATGAAGTTCATGGAGTGTTAATTGGTTGTTATGGTTAAAAAGGGTTAGGAGAGCGGTGTGAAAGTGAATATATAGCAATATGTCGAGTTCGTTGTGAGTTCGTCTAGTTAGTTGTTAACTCTCGTAATTATTCTACATTGAGATTTTTTATACGTTGTTTCTTTCCCCCGCCCCGCCATCCCAATATTCATCCCATCCCCCCCACCAACCACAACCTCCCCCGCCCCCTCACACGCGCGCCGACGGTGCGGCTGGCGGATGCACGCGGGGTTTGCGGGCGGCGCCGGAGCTTTATTACTTTCATAAAATATTCCTATGCTTTGCGATCCTTGCGTCCTTTGCGGTGAATTCTTGGTGAAATCTAACGGTAGTACAATAAATCTCTGATGTTCAAAGTCCCTTCAACTTCTTAGTTTCTTTTTTCCCTGCAATACCTAAAAAATTCTCAGAACTTACGACTTTCCTCCCAGTTTTCTTCTCAAGTTCCTTTCTAGCATTTCCTGCTATCTTCCCGCCCTCCTTTGAAGAGTCCAGACACTGATTGAATCCTTTTGATTCCCTGGATTGTGTAATTTCCGTAGTGGATTTTTCCCCGAGCATCGTGAAGATCAATTCCAGGTCGGTCATGTGGTCTCTCAGGTTCTGGTTCTTGTTCATCGGATCCAGGTCTTTTATATTTCTATGTTCCTTGACCGACTTCCCGAAAGTCGCCTTAGAGATCTCATTTGTCAGGATCGCAAAATCTCTTTTTTCATCAATCCCTCTTTCTTCCCATTCATCAGTAAGCTCCTGCCTGATAGCGATTCCCCGCAGTCGTTTTTCTATCCAGTCTTCAGGATAGCCTTTAAGTTCATAGTACTCCTTTGCCCTGTCCTGCGCCAGTTCAGGATTTTCTATTTCCTGTATCCTCTCGTAACCGACTTTTGCCAGCCATCTTTTGAAAGGTTCAGCTTTCTTTGACGGGATGGACTGGATTATCCTGAGCATGGATTCGGTGTTAGCGCAATCGGTTTCGTATTTTTTTCCATCGGACGATAGCATTTTCAGTTGTCGACAAAATGTCGATAACTCGATCCCGCTTGACTCTGATTCTCTTTTTTTCAACCTGTACCAGTAGTCTTTTGCATCAACACTATCTGTTAAAGCTCCAACAATATCAACTACTGAGAAAAACCACTTGTCATCATGCCATACTCTTCTTATCCTGGTTCCCTCAAAAACTACCAGCGCATCTTTTGATTCCATGTTATTTCCTCTTATTAAAGTTCATGGATAGTTAAGAGGGGTGACATGGTTAAAAAGGGTTAGGAGAGCGGTGTGAAAGTGATAATGCTAACCGCATAAATATTGGTCTGTGCAATGTTTCAGTAATCCCAAATTTCATGTCTCAACATTGATCGGTTCAGTTCATCTTTATAGAAATGCCATTTTGGCAGATATTTATCCATATAAACCGCAAAACGATCATTGTGTTTCCGCTCTAAAAGATGCACCATTTCATGCATGATAATATATTCAAGACAATGCTGCGGTTTTTTTACCAGTTCAAGATTTAACCATATCCGGCGCTGTGCAAAAGTGCATGTCCCCCACTTCGTTTTCATCCGCTTGATACCCCAATCCTTAACTTCCACACCTATTATCTTTTGCCATTTATCGATAAGTGCCGGTATTTGCTCTTTGAGCTGCCCGCGATACCATTCTGTAAGCACTTTTTCTCGCTGATCGCTGGCGCTGCCCTCCCTGACATAAAGGTCAATATTGTTTTTTCGTATTTCTACTCTGGGTGCAGCTTTGTGATAAATAACATTTAATAAGTAGCGTCTCCCCCTGTAATAATGGCTTTCACCGGATACAAATCTGCGCTCTAATTGACGTTCTTGAGTTTCAAATTTTAATTTCTGTTTTTTTATCCATGCTAATTTTGAGATGGCAAAAAGGCGAACAGCCTCATCATCTATTTTCAAAGGTGTAGCAATGCGCACTCTGCCTTTGGGTGGATATACTCCAAGATGCAGATTTTTAATATCCTTTCGTACCACATCTATTGATATGTTACCTACCGTAATTTGGTGCATATTAATACTCATTCTGGTTTTTTACTAATTCAAAAACAAGTTCTGCTTCTGCATCATCTTTGATGTGTTTTTTTATGGCATATTTTACTTCGCGTTCCTTAATTATATTACCTCGCCATCCGTCTTTTTTCGTGTGGCAAATTTCAGAATCCAGAGCCATTGTAAGTTCTTCATCCTGACCCAAATTATCATACAGGGCTCTTTTTGGGCTGGAATTCAGCGTTTTAGGATAAGTTGCTGAACTGGCGGGATTTTTTACGTTTTTACTTAATTCGACAATCCTTGATAAATATTCTTCATAACTTCTGGCTTCTTCTTTTCGTTCTTTGATCAATTCATCAAGAAGCGTAGACATTTTCTCGTAATATTTTGGATTAGTTGGCATTTCATCGATGATCAGTTTGCGCATATTGTTTTCAATGGTTTCGGCTACGGCTTCCTTGCTTCGTTTAATGCCTTCTGGTAATGCTTTTACAGCATCTACTCCCCGTTTTACGATTAACTCGATAAGCGTCATGTCATCAAAAGCGGAAATCGTCTGGCTTTCTTTTGCGCTGATATATGTGTCTATCAAATGACGCATGGCTGGTTCGTAGGCTTTCAGGTCGATGTAATCGCCGCTTGCCAGTTTTATCTCTGCACGAACATTTTCATAATACTTAACATCATTTTTTACTTGTTCGGTCTCTTCTGGCGTATAACCTGCTTTCTCCATTTCACTGGCAATGCTTGCATAGGCTCTGACAAGCGCTGATGTATGCTTATATAACGCTATGCGTTTTGGTTCATTTTCTTTTAATTCGTTCTTATTTTCGGTATTGCCACAGAAGTAATGTCTATAAGCCTTAGAATCTTTTGGCGGTGCTACGGGTTCGCACAATGCTTTGATACTTTCAAGCGCATTATCAAGATGTTCCTTTGCTTCCTTCAATCGGTTACTTAACAATCCACTAACATCTTCCCCATCGTAAGCCTCAAATGCGCCGGAAGTATAATCATCCACTGATCTTTCAAGGCTCTTGAACAGGTCTTTGTAATCAATGATATAACCGTATTCTTTATCCTCACCATCCAACCGGTTCACCCGACAAATCGCCTGGAACAGCCCATGGTCCTGCATGCTTTTATCAATGTAGAGATAAGTAGCCGGAGGAGCATCAAAGCCTGTGAGCAGCTTATCCACCACAATGAGCAATTTCATCTGGGCAGGTTCTTCCACGAACTTCTTTTTTACTTCATCTTCAAACTTCTCAGGATCTTTACCACCCAGCATTTTCTGATAAACCTCGTATTTTTTCAGTTTATCGGTAGGCGATTCTTCGCCTGTGCTTTCGCCTTTCTGGTCACTTGTTTTGGGTGTGTATGATGTAACAATGGCGCATTTTTTCAAACCGGCATTCTGAAACAGTTCATAATATTTACATGCCTCATAAATGCTGCCTGACACCAGCATGGCATTACCCCGCCCGTTTTGCAATCTGTCTTTTGTCTCTATGTCAAAATAAATGTCAGCTACTATTTTTTCTAATCTGGATTGTGAGCTGAGGACACGCTTCATGGTTCCCCATTTCTTTTTGAGTTCTATTTTAGCGTAGTCGGTCAATCCTCTGGTCTTTGCCTCAAACCACTCATCGATTTTTGCCTGCGAGGTGATATTCTGGTCAACATTTCGCGCCTCGTAGCGCAGGTCAAGCACAACCTTATCAGCAACGGCTTCATCGAATTTGTAGGTGTGGATGTATTTGCCAAAAACTTCGAGGCTTTTTTTCTTGTCTTTTTTTAGGAGGGGCGTGCCT
>JAHIFK010000262.1 GCA_018900975.1 Methanobacteriota archaeon | reverse complement strand
TGTAAGAGCCCTTGTCACTGCTATCTCAGGCGAGAGGTGAGAGCCTGCACCCATTACAAGAAGAGCCGGGTCCTTAAGAACAGTATCATCAAGCGCTACTACGACCGTTGGTATATCCACATCCGAGTCAAGAAGCCAGACCTTTACTTTGATCCCTGCATCTTCTATCTTCTTTTTTAATAAATAGTTCATTCCGTCGCTCTCTGAAAGCGCTATCTCCCTGCCCGGATTTCGTGTATACTCACCGATACTGAGCGCATCCCTTTCTATTACTTCAAGCAATCCGTGAAGCACCGCTTCCTCTATAGTATTTCCAGAGGCAAGACCGTTAGTGTTGCTGCGAAAAAGTTTAATTCCGTTACTTGAAGTGTATGGGTGGAAGACCGCATTGGCAGGAACGAAAACGTCTATATCGTCCATTATGTCGTGCCCCATTACCCATTCAAGACTTGTGAACTCTGTGATGGGTTGGGGCATAAGCAATGCGTCCGGGTATAAAGCAGGATAGCTCTCGCTCAAGGATTCGTATGTATCCACAACTCTTTCACTGTTAAGCTGTACTCCAGGCAGGTTAATGCTAACTTCGGGTTGCTCTGCAAGACAGCGCTCAAAGCTTTCCATGATGGCTGATATCCTGGCATTGGTATCAGTTATTCCTTTTCCTGAATATATTGAAATAGCGCCATCTGCGGCGCTTGGTCTTATGGCTGAGAATACAGGGATGCCAACTCGGTCAAGATCTGTGATATTAGCTATTCGCGTTACGCCTATTGTAGGGAGCAGTTTTGTGGTCCTTTCCAGGGTCGCTTCGGGAGACAGCACCCGCTGGGTGCCTTCAAGATACCTGATATCCGGGTCTATCTGTATTTTACTCATTTTTGCAATCTTATTGGATAAGGGTTATATATCTTGTGATGACGTATATTATACAGAAGTTTATATTTAAAACGAAAGGAAACGAGGTATTTAAATGACAGATGATTCAAGAATCTCTGAACTTGCAAAGTTAGCAAAGCCAACGGTCAAAGTGATCGGTCTTGGAGGAGCAGGCTGCAATATAGTGTCCTGGATAAGTCAAAAAGGTGTTGATGGAATAAAGACCATATCTGCAGACACTGACGCTGTCCATCTTCTAGCAGCAAAAAGCGATGTGAGGATACTTATGGGTGAAAAGGCCTACGCGGATGCGGCGGGTATCCCGAACGTGGCTCTGAGGCGGCAAGGGAGAGCATTAATGAAATAAAACAGGAGCTTGCAGGTTCGAACCTTGTGTTCATTATCGCAGGACTGGGCGGGGGTTCAGGCAGCGGCGCTGCGCCAATTGTGGCAGACGCAGCACGCGAGACAGGGGCCCTTACTATTGGATGCGTGACTATCCCGTTCGGCTCTGAAGTCGTGAGGCGCAAAAAGGCGACATCAAGTATTAAAGCGCTCAGCAACAAATGCGATTCAGTGGTCGTTATTGATAACTCCAAGCTCAGGACATCTTCAGGTGAGATGCCTCTCAAAGAAGGTTTTGCGGTCGTGAACGCGCTTGTGGGCTCATTTATAAAGAACCTGACCGAGACTATAATCCATCCAAGCCTTGTGAACATCGTCTATTCAGACATGCGCTCAATCATGGAAAGAGGCGGTATATCTGCCATCGGCATCGGCGAGGCAGAAGGCGAGAAGCGCATAGAAAAAGCGGTTGACCAGGCGATATCAACGCCGCTTCTTGATGTAACTGATCTTTCTTCTGCGTATGGCGTGCTTATCCACATTATGGGCGGAGAGGACCTGACGCTTGGCGAGGTCGCGCATGCTGGAGAACTGATGCTTGAGAAAGCCCCGAACACAGGACGCATCATCTGGGGCGCTAAGGTGGATGAGTCGCTGGCAGGACAAGTCAGGGTGACCACTGTGCTGACAGGTATATCGGACCCGAATAAACTGAAGTAGGTAACTTACTTTTGAACATCTGGCGCATATCAGAATTGTATGAGTTCTTATCATTTTTTAAATGCCGCTATTTATTTAACTGTGTTTTCATATACCAGAGCACAGATAATCGGAGAAAAAAATGCACCTTACCCTGAAAGAGCATATTGACAGCCTTTGTGATTATACATATACTTTCACATTGAATAACAGCAGATGCCGTCCTGACAGTATGATACCATCGCAGCAAGGCACAGATCATACATTCAAAGACCTTGTTGATGAATTAAAAAGCGGCGGGGATGTCAGGATTCGCGGAAGCGCGGGAAAGCGGCTGGCTTTTGGCATGGGCGTTTACCTTAAACAATTCGGAGGGACAGGAGAAGTTGAAATGGCAGGTAAACTCTATATCGATGGAGATGCTGGCTCTGAGATGGGGATGGGTATGGTCTCTGGAGTAATATATGTTAAAGGGAATGTGGATGAGCCTCTTGGGAACGTGGTCGAGGTAGTCTCAGATGAGCCGGGCTACCGAAAGTTCAGGTCTATAACAGAAATTCTCTGCAAAGGGCCGGGAAAAGATACCCCTGTAAAAAACAAATATGACGAGGCGAAAAAACATCTTATACTGGACGACGGCATACTCCGTGGCACGATAGCCGCGCGGTGTTATTGTGATGGGCTTGTTTCGGTGGAAGGCGACGCCTATAACGGCACAGGGCTTTTGATGCGAAAAGGTGTGGTTCATGTGATGGGGGACGCTGGAATGAACGCGGGTGCGCATCTTGACGGGGGCGTTGTCATTGTGGATGGCATAGCAGGTGAGTTCGCTGGAGCGTACATGAAGACAGGAACGCTGATATTGAAGGACGCAAAGGTCTTTGCCGGGGCTAACCTGAAGGACGGGGCGATCTATGCGAAGAAGAAGATAAGGACAGCTCCGCCTGTGGAGGAAGTGACGATGTCACAGGATGATGGAAAGGTGATAATGAGGAAACTTGGCATCGGGCATGTGGAGGCCATGAGTTATCATAAGTACGGGATAGTGAGGGAAAAGCTTGTGAGGATGAGGGATGGGAGCGTAGTGGTGAGAAGGACGGAGTAGGTTTTAAAACTATTTAATCTACATAATACGAATATTTTTAAAACCAGAAACCCTATGTGTATCACATTAAGGAACTTAAAAGGGTTTTGATGATAAAGAGTTTGAAGGAAATACCCAGGATAGGAGAAAAAACCGCCAGCCGGTTAATTGAACATTTCGGCTCGGAAAACCAGGCGCTTGATGCGATATTAAATGGGGACATCGCAATTTTAAGCGAAATAGAAGGGATGACAGAAAGATCTGCTATCTCTCTTGTACTGGAAGCATTTGCTGCAAATGAAGGTTTCAGTATCAGGGATTTTCTTAAAACCGGGGAAACCTACGAAATATATAAAAATATCATGGGATTGATATCCGAATGCGCGCACACGGGATATGCAAAAAGCAAAATGCAGTTATACTTTCCATACCCGTCAAGCAGGAAAGACAGGATAATCAAAACACAAAAAGAGCTTGAAAGTATTATAGATACTGCAGGTAAGCTGGACGAGGGGGAAATTTCAGGCTTATTATCTAAAGTAAGACCAGTAAAAACAGGCATCAACATCCCGGTAATAAGGGACAGGGTCATAATCGCTACCACGCCGCAGGAGTTCGAAGCTGGCAAGAATTTCCCGGTCTCAGTCCACATGGTTTCAGATGTAAGAGAAGCTGTAGACACTGCGCGCGGTTATTCTTATGTTTTGATAAGCAGCACTCTTGCTGGCATGGATTTTCCTGAGGACATCGATGTTGAGGTCGTGGATATAAGGAAACTGGAGACCTGGCAGGTAGCGCCTGAGAAAGAACTGGCTTTCTTTTCGAAAAACCTTGAATCGATAAACTGCGCGATTTCTGTGTTCAGGACGATCAGGAAGAGCGCCCCGGATTTTTGCAGTAAGATAAAAATGGATGATATCGAACGACTGTCTTTGGGTCTCTCAAAACTCTGCGCAGATTCAGGCTTAAGGGGCGGGATAGATCGTGAAATAGACCGGTGCAGCCTGATATATGAACGTTTGAACGAGGCTGTTGCAACGGCAGAAAATCAGGCTGCCCTTGAATTTGGTTCTCTTATTGAAAAAAGTTCAGTTACTGTTAAGGGTTTTGATCTCCTTACCGCAATGGATGGAAGCGCTAACCAGCTTTTTGAAAAAGAGATCAGGGAGAAATATAATACAGTCACGGCTAATGCCACTCGAGTTCTTGCGTCTGAACTTGGACTGGATCCGACTGAGTCTCAATTCATTAATAATTTCTTCGATGATGAGGTTTCGCATCCTGTCAGGGTGAACAGGCGCGCTGTGGACATGCTGAAAAACCATCTGCTTAGAAGAATTAATTCGAGAAAGCTCGTCCTTTTAAGAGATAGCGCGCGCGAGCTTTCAAAACTTAAAGATACTGCTTCCATCATCGTGCGAGAAGTGCTTGACTTTGATGTGGGTTACTCAATAGCATGTTTTTCGCGCAGGTTCAGCCTTTGTATGCCGGTGATCAGCGGCAGCGGCATAGGGATCGAAGGCGGGAGAAATTTATTTCTTGAGGATGCCGTGCCGATAAATTACACAGTTGGAGCAACGAGCTTTAATGGCAGTATTAAAAAACTCAAAGACGCCCGCGTTGTCCTGTTAAGCGGTGTGAATTCGGGAGGGAAGACTTCCACGCTTGAGCTGCTTGCACAGACCGTGATACTTGCACATATGGGTTTTCCCGTGCCTTCACAGCAGTGCGAGTTAGGTCTTGTTGAGGAATTCTACTATTTCGGGAAGTCAAGAGGCACGATGGACGCAGGGGCTTTTGAGAGTACAATTAGGAATTTCTCTGCTGTAGCGAACAAAAAGAGCAAGATAGTCCTTGCCGATGAGATGGAATCCATCACAGAGCCGGGCGCATCTGCAAAGATAATCTCCGGGATTCTTGAGGAGCTTGATGATAACAACGGTATCGGCGTATTCGTGAGCCATCTTGCAGAAGCGATACTTAAGAATACAGACCGTGAGATCCGAGTGGATGGGATAGAAGCAAAGGGTCTTGATGAGAACTTCAATCTTATCGTGGACAGGAACCCGAGGTATAATTATCTTGCGCGAAGTACACCTGAACTTATCGTGGAGAGGCTGGCGAGGAAGGAAGCAGGAAATGAGTTTTATGGCAGGTTGTTGAGGAAGTTCAAGTAGTTCAGAATTGAGGAAATTAATTCTGGAAATGGTATAGTTCTGGAATGAGAAAAAAGTATAATACGCTTAGTAACTATTTTAGAATACAGGGGTTTTAAAAAATATGCCATACGAACAAAAAAACTTTGAAGCTCTGCTTGGGACGAGTGGTCTTAGCGATACTCTGCTGAAAAACCATTTTACACTGTACCAGGGCTATGTAACGAACACGAACAAAGTCAACGACACCATTAGCGCTCTTGCAAAGGAAGGAAAGACATCTACTCCTGAGTACGCAGAGCTAAAGCGCAGGTTCGGCTGGGAGTGGAATGGGATGAGGCTGCATGAGTTATATTTCGGAAATATGGTCAAAGGCGGCAAACCCATCGATAGTAATTTATCTAAAAAGATAGCTGCGGAATTCGGCTCTTACGAGAACTGGGAAAAGGATTTCAGGGCGACAGGAGCCATGCGGGGCATAGGATGGATCGTGCTGTACCATGACGCTGCAGCAGGACGTCTCTTCAATACATGGATAAATGAACACGATGCGGGACATCTCTCCGGCGCGACGCCACTTCTTGTCATGGATGTATTTGAGCATGCCTACATGGTGGATTACGGGCTCAAGAAAGCGGATTACATCGAGGCTTTTTTCAAGGCTATCGATTGGATGGCAGTCGGGGCAAGGTTAAAATAGGAGAAATCGTTTAATTTTTTTTACAGCTATTTCTGTAACTCCATATCCTCCCCGCAGCATACAAGAGTTCCTCCTCCAGCCTTTGTTACAACTACTTCGTTCCCACAAATATTGCAAATGTATTTTTCACCGGTATTCTTAACGCCCATGATCTTACCTCCATAACATTATTTGTTCTGGTAAGATATATATTCTTTCACCCATAATCTCTTTGAAACCGGAACAATATCCTGATACACGATAATAACCGCAAAAAGCAACTATGAGCGTCATTACAACATTTGTTTTCTATTTTCTTGCCTTCGCAATCATACACAGCCTGCTTGCTGCGGATTTTATCAAAAAAAAAGTGGAAGTCAGACTTAAGGGCAATTTCCGGTTTTACAGGATCATCTATAACATCTCAAGTTTTATCACAGCTGCGCCTGCTTTCTTTGTATGGATAACATCATCATCTTCGACACCTCTGCTATACAGCGTCCCTGGATGGCTGTTCCCATTTTTAATATTGCTTCGCCTTCTTGCGATCGGATTGGTCGTGTATGCTGCATTCCAGACCGACCTTCTTGAGTTCGCAGGGTTAAGGCGGAGTAAAACTGAAGGAAAGCTGATAACAGGCGGAGCATACGGAATAGTCCGCCATCCGTTCTACTCTGGAGGTATTGTCCTGATCTTCACACAGGCTGAAATGACGATACTTGATTTCACGGCAGCAGCGCTTGTTTCTATTTATTTCATTGCAGGCGCATACATCGAAGAAAGGCGTCTTGTTTCTGCGTTCGGGGATTCGTATAGGAAATATCAGCAGCATGTTTCTATGTTCGTCCCGGTAAAGTTGATCGTTAATAAGATAAAAGGTGCCATCCGGTGATATGTTGAGGTAAATATGTCTCATCTCAGAGGTTACTCCCAGGTAGTAACAGCATGCATCCTGTATGGGCTAATAGGAATTTTTATAGAGCTGATAGGTGATATGCCGATCGGCTCCATAATCTTCTACAGGCTGCTTTTCGGGCTTTCTGCAATAACCCTGTATCTTGCTGTGTCAGGCAGGTTTTTCGAGATGAAGCTGAAAGAAAAAAAGAGCCGTCTGCTTATGCTCGGGTTGTTCGAGGCTGTGGCGGTGCTTGCTTATTTTTATTCGGTCAGGTACACCTCTGTTTCCATGGCAGTCCTCCTGCTATACACAGCGCCAATTTATGTCAGTCTCCTGTCCCCCCTCTTACTGAAAGAGAAGAGCACGTCTCGCAGCATTATCGCGCTTGCGCTGTCCATTACAGGAGTCGTAATGATAGTACAGCCGCAAATCCTGAATAATGGCAATTCCATCTCAGGAATAGCGTTTGGCCTTGCCTCGGGTCTTTTATATGGCTTGATGATAATGACATCCAGGAGCCTGAAAGATAATTATACAGGCATAGCCCAGGCGACATGGTCGATGATAGTATCACTGATAATATTTTCACCTTTTGCCTTTGCCGTAAGTGCAGATGGACTGAAAAACGACATGCATCTTCTCATATTGTTCGGACTGATACCCACAGCTATTGGCGGGATACTTTATTTTAATGGATTGAGACTGGTAAAAGCGCAGAGCGCCAGTATAATCAGCCTGCTTGAACCATTAAGCGCAGTGGTCTTGGCGTTCATTATCCTGAGTGAACCTGTTGCTTTTACCACTGTTATCGGGGGAGGGTTCATACTGCTTGGAGCTGAAATATTAAGCAGGGAAAGCAAATCGAAAAATGGATCCTCAGCGGGGTTGCAGTTTCATTGATGGTGATTTCTCAAGTACGGTCTTAAGTTTCATATTGCCCTGTCCCCTCCACAATTCTACAGTGATACTGTCCCCGACTTTATGTTTATTCATAACTTTTATCAGGTCGCGCACGCTGTTTATCTGCACATCGTCCATGCGTACAAGGATATCTCCTGCGGTTATGCCTGATCTGTCTGCTTCACTTCCTGGCAATACTTTTGTCACCATTACCCCTTTCTTGACAGACAGGTTGTAGTACGCCACCATCTTGGGATTTACATCAACTGCATTCATGCTTATCCATGGTCTTATGATCTCGCCATGCTCCCTGAGCTGCTCTGCTATCCACATGGCCGGCTGGATGGGTATTGCAAAGCCGATCCCCTGGGCAAATGGTATAATTGCACTGTTGATCCCTATCACCACACCTTTACTGTTGATAAGAGGTCCACCACTATTGCCTGGATTGATAGCAGCATCGGTCTGTATCAGTCCTTCCATGAATGTAGCTTCGGTCTGTATGGAACGGTTCAGCGCGCTGACCACCCCTGCTGTAACAGTAGGTCCTCCTACAAGACCAAGGGGGCTTCCGATCGCTATTGCCATCTGACCTATCCTGAGGTTATTGTTTTTCGCCATATCAGGCACTGGCAGGTCACCAGCATCTACATGGATCACAGCGAGGTCCATAATAATGTCAATGCCCCGCAACTCTCCCGGTAACGTCCTGCCATCTTCCAGGGTCACTTTTATCTCGTGCGAACCCAGCACCACATGCGCATTTGTGAGTATGCAACCTTCCTTATCGATAATGAATCCTGAACCCACGCCCGGGACAGGGTGAACGTGCAAGTATGCGTCTTTAATCAGCTTTACCTCACTTATGTTCACCACGCTCGGTATTACCTTTTCCACTGCCGCTGTGACCATATCGTCAAAATCTATCATAGTTGATCCCTGTTCTTTGATTTCTCTTTATCGTATTTTAAATCATTCATTTGTATAAGATTTTTAAAGAAAGAATACATAGTATGGAAGATGGACATTCTAATCGGTAATGTAAACCTCGATACTACATTTCCGGGCTTTTTTATCTTCGGCATCCTTGCAGGACTATGTCCCTGCAACAGCGTGCTGTGCCTTGCTCTCATGGGTTATGTGACCGGTGATAATAAAGCAGAACGAAATTTCGGTGATTCGCTTCTTCTCACACTCCCTTTCGGTCTTGGCACACTGCTTATCATCGTGCCTCTGGGCGGCATCGTTGCGTTTCTAGGAAGAAGCGTTGTTTTGTTTGATGAACGCATAGCCTATGCACTGGGCAGCCTTGTGCTTTTTCTAATGGCGCTGCAGTTCTTCGGCGCGTACCACATGCCAGTGAAAAAAGTATTCCGGAGCCTGCGCCTGCCCCCCTCGACCACACCGCTGGGAAAGCCATACGCACAAAGCTTGAAGAAAAAGGCGTCCTGATCGACCGGATGCTGGGGATAATACTGGTATTGGCAGCGATATATTTCCTTTTCCTTGCTTTGAATTAGTCTTCACAAGCTTTATACCGAGCAAATTTTTCGCAATTGTATGAAAACGAGCGCAAAGAGCAGTCACGGACTGCCGAATAGAATTCGAGGGCATCAGGAGGATGCTCATGAATTTTGTATTCTCGTTAGTTCGCTTCATTTCTATGTTTAAATTCAAGCGCAATAGCACTTATTAAACGCGAAGATGTTCTAATAATTCTTCTAGCGAAACTCCTGCTTGATTCATTATACTTTTAAGAGTGGATCTCTTGACAGGGTTATGTAATGGCACAGTAACTGTTGCTTCCCCTTTTTGCATAAATACATGGCTTCCTTTTTGCCGTACTATGATGAAACCCATCTTATTCAAAGATCTGATGATTTTTTTTACCAGATACGGAAGGAAGTTTAGGCACTTGCAACTTCCACCTTGAAGACTTCAGTATACGACCGCGCTTGCTCCTGTGAGACTTTAAGAACTAGTTGAATTGCTTCTTTAATATTTTCGAGAGCTTCTTCTTTTGTATCTCCCTCACTTATCGCAGCAGGAAGTTCAAGACATTGGGCGGTATATCCACCTTCATCAGATTCTTCAAGTTTTACTGTGAATTGCATGTTCGATAATTGGATTTGTAGTTATTAAAACTATAGTATATAGGTCGTTACTATTCGCGCCTATTATAGCGCTAGAAAAAAGTTGTTTTGGGTTCCTATTGCCTCCAGGAGCATAAAACGCCTATCGCTGAGTAGAGTAAGCGAGAGGTCTTTCAACCTCCAACTCCTCGTCAAACCGTACATGCGGATTTCCCGCATACGGCTTTCATCTGTCATATCCCATAACAGGAGGCAGAATTCTCTTACAGACAATCCCGCCGGTTTTGACTATCAGCATTTATTCTACCACTCTTCACGATCTGTTGCCAGGTGGCGCTTTCGCTTACTCTTTTCAGCGGCTTACCTTTCTGGTATATTACTATCCGATTGGT
>JAHIFK010000261.1 GCA_018900975.1 Methanobacteriota archaeon | reverse complement strand
TACGCAGGCATTAGTCAGGCTCTGATAGGGCTGTTCGGCAGGATCGCCGGGTTCACAACAATATATCTTCTTGGAGGGCTGATAGTTCTTGCGGCACTGGTATTGTTTATTACAGGTTACAAAAATAAAGGAGAAACTTAATGGACTTCTTCTCTCATGCCCTGCTCCCCTATCTGCTAGGAAAATCTTTCAAACGGAACAAAGAAGAGGTAACTGCATTTGTTATTGGGGGGATAGCGCTTGATATTGATGTTCTTATTCTCTGGATAAACTTCGTTTATCCTACGTTCTTCCTAATAACCCACCGCGGCATAACCCATTCACTGTTCTTCGGGTTTATCACTGCTGCAGGTGTCCTGTACATGGCATCACGCCCCGGAATAAGATCATATATCAGGCGCTTTATCGATTTTGAACCTGTCATCAACGTCAGGACGATTGCTTTTGCATGTGCAGGAGCAACGCTTCACCTTTTCCTGGATTACACGACCACAAGAGGGGTCCCGCTTTTGTATCCTCTCAGTACAGCAAGATATTCGGCTGAGCTGTTCTTTTATACAGACATGTTTCTTACGATATTGAGCCTCCTGATAATAATATATCTCTATAAAAAGCCGCAGGAAACGAATAATGCTATAAAATTCCTTTTCGTTTTCCTGATAATCTTTGCATTGCTGGGGGCGGTCAGGACAATAGAAAAAAGCGGTGCAGAAGAATTTTTCAAGGACGCTGGTATGACATATTACCCCACCGTGGGCCCTTTTAACTGGTACGTCATGGGAGGAACGGCAGAGGACATAAAAATATACGAATACAACGGGCTTGAGAGAAGTTCGATGTACATTGGAGAAGTGAAAAGGATCAATGTATTATCTTCAGGAGATAATCTTAAAGGCGCCCTGGCAGCAGCAGATGAACTCCCCCAGATCAAAATGTTCAGGTGGCGGGCTTATGCTGTAGCTATAAATGCGTCTTTCGATCAAAAGGTGTGGTCGCTTGAATATTATGATCCGATGCAAAGAGCAATGGCAAAAGATATGCCCGGAATATTTAAAAGAGTTGCAAAGGGTTTTGGTTCCATGAACGTGACCGTGAATGGAAGTAAAGCGGTCGCCGGATGATAATTAATGGCGAAGGCACAATTCGACAGGATAACAGGATTGACTTGATAAAATATTATTCCACTCCGATTGATTCTGTAAATCCTAGAGAAATTGGCAACGAACTCAACGAACTCGATACGAACTCATTCTTTCTCTTTGAGTTCTACTGCCTTATCCGGCAGCCTCTTTTCTATCACTTCTACGAGAGCGTCGTAATCTCCTTCGGCAAGTGAACGTGAGTCCTCTTCACCACTCAATATCATATCTACGATATATCCCAGTTCATCGTCTGTCAATTTATTTATCCTTGCAGCAAAATCTTCAGGGGATTCCGATATCTTGTGCGAGACAGGCAGCAGTATGAACTTATAATCATGCCCTGGCGCGGGCCCGGTCGTTCCTTCCAGTTCAGGCGCAAGTTTTGCGATAATCTTTTTATCTAGTTCTGTTAATGTTCTCATATTGTTCCTCTTTTCAGGATATATGTTAAATATATTATGTTCTTGACTATTATCGTCGTTTTCTATTAATATGATCAAGGCATTTCTCAAGCGTTCCATCACCCACGATGTCAGGCTCAAAACCATGTTTTCTCATCGCTTCTGCGGTTTTTTCCCCGATGGCAGCCAGTATCAGTTTTTTCTTGCTGTCATGGTGAAAACCCGAATACTCAAAAGACCTGGCGCTTGTGAAGATAACTGCATCAGCTTCCTTCAAGACATCGTCAAACCTGCATCCTGCAGGTTCAAGCCTGTACGTCGGCGCTTCCACTACGCTTGCGCCTCCTGCTTCAAGCGAGCGTATCAGTTCAGGGTTCGGCACCTCAGCGCGCGCAATGCCAATGATCTTTCCGCTGATGTCTCCCAGGTATTTTGTGAAATTCACTGAAGAAAACTCTTCTATGACCCCGCTTGAAAATCCGTATTCTTCGACCTTTTTCGCGGTTTTAGGTCCCACGCTCACTATTCTTACCTTCTTTTCGGGAATTCCCCTATCAAAGAGCTTATCCACACCCAGAGCGCTTGTAAATATGAGTATGTCAAGAGCGCCTTTTGAAGCCATCTCTGCAAGGCGGGCAAGCGGTGCTGGGTCTGAGGGGTCAACTGAGGTCATTGTGGAAATTATGATCGCTTCGTGCCCGTAGCGCTCGAAGAGTTCATGGATGCCTTCTGACTTTTCCCTGAGTTTTGTGACCGCGATCTTCACAGACTTAGAATTGCGGATTAATGTATAATGGTTTTGCTTTGGGAAAAGTAATTTTAGGTATTGTATACAGAACGAATATTTGTATGAGTCAAAGACCTTACAAGAAATTTTAGGCGTATCATTTAGCAAAGTATATATATTTGATAAATAGTAACGCTGTTAACATAAACTAATTATGCGTGGTGGATATGCATATATTAGAAAGAAAAAAACGTGTGTTAAAGAATTACTTAAGGATAGGAGATGGAATATGGATGGATTTACAGTTTATAAATATGTTGAATTTTTGATGATCTCATTATATTTGTTATTCATTTTCCTATCAGTCCAAATATGTTTTATATGGGTTGATGTTGATAAACGTGAATTAAATTCGAAAATATCTTCGAACGACTCAATATTGAAGAACAGTATTATTACTGTTTTTTTTTATCGGTGCTTTTTTAATAATTCAAAAATTCGTCGAAGGAACTGGACAGCCAAATTTATTTTTTAAATTATTTGAATTATCAGGCGTTATTTGTGTTGTATTTTTCATATACAACTGGCATATGACCTTAAAATCGTGCGCACATAAGAAGAAACCTGCATGTGATTTCATTCAAGATGCATGTTTGAGCGGTATAGTAGACGTTGAGCCGTCCACTCCATTTTTGGGATTTCGCAAAAAAATAAATTTTAAACTGCTATTTTTACCACAAATTCCCTGGCTCAAATTTCGGATCGATTTACCCGCATTTCGCAGCAGCTTCCAGCCTTAGGCAGCAATTTTTATACTGGCACAGCTCAATTTCCAGCAGCTCTACTACCGGAGAAAAGCTCGTCACTTTAAAATTGTTACCTTTGATATAAAGCCTTTCGATCTCCTTGCCCGAAAGACCTGCTTTTAGTAACTTTACTCTTTCTTCTCGTGTTTCTAACATATTGGTCTCCAAACTTTGCATCATAATAATATACATAATGCTAATGATTGATTAATTTACACCATGGTTTAAATGTTTTTCCCCATATTGAACCAAAATTCCAGTTTTCATTAAATATCATCCGACAGGCATCATATCATACCATCCCCAATATCATATCATAATGTTTTTGTTTACTGAATGTTTTGAGGCTATCCTATGGACGTCTCCATTACGCTGCTAATAATCTCCATTTTCATCGGGTTCTTCCTTGGCATAATCTCAGGACTCACGCCTGGTATCCATGTAAATAACTTCGCCCTGATACTGCTTGCTCTTACCCCCGTTTTCCTCGAAATGGGCTTTGGGCCGTTCTACATCGCAGTGATAATACTCTCAAACTCAGTTACGCAGACATTCGTCGATATCATCCCATCCATATTCCTTGGAGCGCCCGAAGCTGACACGGCGCTTGCGGTACTCCCCGGACACCAGCTTCTGATGGAAGGGCGCGGACCTGAGGCCGTGCGTCTCTCAGCAATTGGCAGCGCAGGCTCAGTGGCTGCTTCTCTTCTCATTGCAGTGCCGCTGGGTTTCTTTTTTATGAACCTCTACAGTACGATAGATGCTTATATCGGCTGGATACTTGTTTTTATCGTGGTGCTTATGATAGCAACAGAGAACGGGGAAGTGGTGGAAGGCCAGGGCTCGCTTGCGCACCTTAAATTCAAGGGCTATGCCGTTCTCCTTTTCCTCCTGTCCGGCATGCTCGGATTGTTCGCTTTTGAGAATACAGATAAGATGACGCCGCTTCTCACATTCGGTGAACCGTCCATTCTTCTCCCCCTCCTTTCGGGATTGTTCGGCGCCTCCATGCTCGTTCTTGCCCTGATGACTCGCTCGGAAGTTCCCCCGCAGCAAAAAAACTGCAGGTTCACGCTCCCTGGAAAAAGGATAGTCAGGGGCATTCTCTCAGGAAGCGCTGCCGGGTCAATCGTTGCATGGCTTCCCGGGGTATCGTCTGCTGTTGGCACCATAATAGCCCGTCTGTTAGTCCGTGAGGATAAGGGTGAGGATTCATCAAAAGAGTTCATAATTGCTTTAAGCGGAGCAAATACCGCGAACGTAATTTTCAGCCTGATCGCATTATACACTATCCACAGGACAAGGAGCGGAGCGATGGTAGCGATCAATGAACTGATAAATATTGATGAATGGGATATGTCAGTTATAATCCTGCTGCTTGCTGTTATTGTATATGTTTCAATTATCTCGTATTATGTCACTATATACCTGGGAGACAGGATATCAGGAATACTATCGAAAATTGACTATTCAAAGCTATGCTCATCAGTCTTGATATTCCTTACACTGATGGTCGTAATGTTCACAGGATGGTTTGGACTTGTGATATTTTTGATCTCTACGCCAGTCGGGATGGTATCTTCTTTTGCAAAGATAAGGAAGACGCATGCAATGGGAGTTATTTTGCTCCCTGTGATATTGTATTTCTTTTGAAAAGAAGGCGGATTGACGCATATAGCGTGAACTTTGAATTAATGCTAAGTTAAATAAGCTCCCAGGTACAACTCTAGACAGGTATTTATGCTGACAGGAAGGGTCCAACACGAACTCGAATTATTAAAGAGGCATATCATCGTGCTTAAGAAAGTGATGGAGTGCGGCCCTATCGGAATAATGAAGCTCTCACTGGAAACTGGTATACCAGACCACCTTGTAAGGTACTCTCTTCGCGTCCTTGAGCAGCAGGGGTTGATAGCGCCATCTACTCAGGGCGCAGTAGCTACCATGTCGGCGAAAGATGCTTACATTGAGTTCAAGGATGAGCTTGAACGAATTGAGGTCATGACCGAGGAAATTAAGCGCATTGGACCTGGCTAAGCCATCAAAGTTAATAATGTTACTAACAATATCTGTTATTAATAATCACAACAATCCATATGTTATAAATATCACGATTATCGGGAGATCATCATGCCAGAAACAAAAGGTAAAGATGCCGCAGGCATCGTCACAAAAGTCAATGATTACACCTGGGATATTCCCATGACCTACAAACAGGGGATGAGGGTGCCGGGGAGGTTGTTCGTTTCCGGGAAGTTACTTACTAACCTTGAGCATGAGACGATTGAACAGACAGCAAACGTGGCGACACTTCCAGGCATCCAGAAATATTCCATGGCCATGCCTGATGCGCACTCAGGTTACGGCTTCCCTATCGGCGGGGTAGCGGCTTTTGACAGGGATACAGGAATTCTCAGTCCAGGGGGAGTGGGATACGATATCAACTGCGGCGTGCGGATAATCAGGACGAACCTGACCGCAGATGAAGTGCGCCCCAGGATGAAAGACCTCATAGAACTCCTGTTCAATGAGATCCCTTCAGGCGTGGGCTCAAAGAGCAAGATACGCGCATCTGATAAGGAACTTGACGACGCGTTACTTCACGGCGCGAAATGGGCTGTGGAGAGCGGGTACGGGGTGAAAGAGGATATCGAGCACTGCGAGGAGAACGGATTCATGAAAAGCGCAGACCCGTCAAAAGTGAGCGATAAAGCTCGAAAAAGGGGTAAACCCCAGTTCGGGACGCTCGGGAGCGGCAACCATTTCCTTGAAGTGCAGTGCGTGGATGAAATTTATGATGAAGAGGCAGCAAAGGTATTCGGTCTTGAGAAAGGGCAGGTCACGGTCATGATACACTGCGGATCAAGGGGCGCAGGCCACCAGATATGCGACGACTACCTGAAGATACTGGAACGTGCAACGCATAAGTACGGTATTGTACTTCCTGACAGGCAGCTTGCCTGCGCTCCTGCTGAATCAACAGAAGGGCAGAATTATTTCAAAGCCATGGCCGCGGGCGCAAATTATGCATGGGCGAACAGGCAGGTCATTACGCACTGGGTGAGGGAAACATTCTCGCGGTTTTTTGGGCGAGATATGGACGACCTGGGAATGCACCTGATATACGATGTAGCTCATAACGTGGCAAAACTTGAAGAGCATACTATTGATGGGGAAAAAAAGATGGTGTACGTGCACAGGAAAGGCGCAACCCGCGCCTTCCCTCCAGGTCACAGGGATGTACCTTCGGTTTACAGGAACGTAGGGCAGCCAGTGCTCATCCCGGGGAGCATGGGTACGCCGTCTTTCGTGCTGCACGGCGCAGAGAAAGCCATGGAACTCACTTTCGGGAGCGCATGTCATGGGTCTGGAAGAGTATCAAGCAGGTCTGCTGCGCTAAAGGCGTTCCGGGGTGAGGATATCCAGAAAGAACTTGCTGCAAGAGGTATATCTGTGAGGGCTGTCCAGCCTTCGATGATAGCCGAGGAAGCCCCGGCAGTGTACAAGTCAAGCGAGGATGTCGTGGATGTCGTGCATCAGCTTGGCATCGCGCGAAAAGTTGTGAGGCTTCTGCCTATGGGAGTGGCAAAGGGATAAATCAGAGAAAAACCGTGATATAGAACACGGATTGCACTGATGACGCGGATGCGCGCGAATCAAATTATCCATGTGTATCCGCGGCATCCGCGTTCCATTCGTCTGGATGAATACTTTTTTATAAACCCTGACAGGGAATATTCACACCCGCGCCACATCCCCCGCGCTCCCGACCACTATTTCCCTTACGTTCTTATACTCCTGGACTTTACCTGTGATCCTTACCTTGTCCCCGTTTCCTAAAGAATCATACACATCTTTTGCTCCATTATCCTTTGTCACGAACACCTTGACATCAAGGTTCGAGAGTGTTATGATGAGATGATCTCCAGTTTTTGTCATTTGTTTTGACAGCACAGTTCCCTCCACATACACGCGTTCATCCAGCTTAGAGTCCTTTGAATACACCGCAGGCTGCGATGAGAAACCGAAAAACGCGATTATCAGGGAGAGCACTGCCATTATCAGCAGCACCACGACTACTTTTTCTTCTTTTTGCATCATTGAAGGTTTCCTCTTTTTTCGTCACCATTTCAATAAAGGATATAAATCCTTCCAAAAAGTGTGACCGTTACATTAAGGTGTTAATATTTTATTTATGTAAAACTATAAATATAAATTAGTTACGATTCACGTATTTTTAACCTGAGTTTGAAAGCTAAACCGTTAATTTCGTTACCTGTTGATGCAGTCATAAATGGAGAAGGCGAAGTCGAACGATTGGATCATTGGGCAAATAAAATGTGGAAGCTGGGCGGTTCAAAACACAGTGAAATTTGATGTCAGGAGAGTAATGGAGGAGAGTAAAGAGCTTTATGCAAAATTTAACTTTGTTGATTATCAATTATTGCTGTTGACTAATTTACAGACTAAAGTCAAATCGACTCATAGTTTCGAGATTTATATTTAATCTGTTTGAAATAAATATAAGCCTGATTTTTGATTAGCTGTGGCTAACAATTGATTTCTACGTTTTCAAGATTTTCATAACAATTCAAAGTTAGTTGGATTTCTTCCAAAAGATATCTTTCATCCACTGTGTAGTCCTGAGAGCCTTAAACTCACTCAGGATGATATGAATAAGCGCATCAGAGGAGAACCGGGAAAGGAGGCATTTGTCCTTGATGTGATCGATAAGAAAGGGATGCACCATTGCATGGAGATAAGAAGAAGGGTTGTCCAGCAAGGCGATAAAATCATGATTTATGGCATAGGCAGGGACATCACTGAAAAGAGGAAGCAATTGGAAATAATATCTTCAGATGGATCTCTCCAAAGACTTGAGATAGTTTGCAAAAACGGTGAACATCGAATAGTGGAGATAAGGACGAAGGGCATTAAGAATGATGACGGGACGATAGAAGTTTTCGGCATGGCGAAAGATCTCACCGAGAATATTTTGTTGACAGGTCTTTTAATGCGCATCAACTGGCTAAAACCCTGAATTTGGATTATAAAACTATCAGGCATCATCTCAGTGTTTTAATGAAAAATGGAATAATCACAAAAGACAGCCATGGATACACGGATTTATATTACCTTTCGAAGAATATGGAATTAGATTTAAATGAGTTTAATCGTGAGCATGAGAACAACAAAAGGTAGATAAACGTCATTGCTCGTTCTCAAAAAGTCTTTATATTATCAGGATAAATTGTGATATTGACCTTTGCAGAGAAGATACCACCACTCCCCAACCCACCTATTTTTTTTCTTTCCTGCAAAGGTTATTTATTTTCCGTATTTATATTGCTTTTCCCGAACTTTACCTTAAACACATGTAACAAATGAAATCAATTAAAGAAGAAGATCCGTCCTTGTTATACCATCCACGTTATTGAAATGCCCGTCATCAGTAACGATATCACGTATATTATGCTTTTTCATCGTTACATAATGTATAGCGTCGCCCAGCTTCCACCCCTTCTTCACCATGGGAAGCGCCTCTATGAAAAATTCAGGCTCAAAAGGCAGAAGCGCTACGCCGTGCAGGGTGATTTCTTTCAGTATCTGCGCGATCTTCTGTTCCGAGAGCCTTTTGCCCTTTAGAAAAGCGTAAATCTCTATCATCGTATGGACAGAGGTCGATGCAGCCTCCTTTCCGGCAGCAACGGATTCGAGATACTTTTTTGCAACTTCACCCAGCCTGTTATCAGCTATGAGGTTGGCAATGAATATGTTGGCATCTACGTACTTCATTCGTCCCCCATAACCCTGTATCCTTCTTCTATGCCTTCGTCTATCGTGCCTTTATGCCTGATTATCCCGTGAACCCTCTTAACAGAGGCAGCGCTTCCCCTGTGTGGGTATAGCATTGCCCTTCCTTTCTCAACAACGAATTCCACCTTCTCGCCTATCTTTATCCCCAGCGCTTCGCGCACGTCTTTTGGGATGACGACGAGGTATTTTTCGTGGACTTTAACTTCGGTCATGGTTATACGTATAACGTTATACGATTTAATGTTTTTGCACGAAAATCATATTTATTAGGGGTTTTACAATTTTTGATTTAAATGTGAAAAAAATCTAATTATAACCTACTATAAAACCTCTTATTCCAATACCTTAATTACTCCCCCTTACCATTAAACTCCGAGAGTGAAAGCATCATGACCGACATCAAAACCCTGTTAGAAAAATTTTCCAACGCGCACGGCGTTTCAGGATACGAAGGAAACGTCAGGCAGATCATAGAAGAAGAAGTAAAACCATATGTTGATGAGATAAATACCGACAGGATGGGTAACCTCATAGCCACGAAGAAAGGCGGTTCACCTGTAGTAATGCTCGCGGCGCATATGGATGAGATCGGTCTCATGGTAAAATACGTGGACGACAAGGGCTTTGCACGGTTCACAAAAACTGGCGGTTGGTTCGACCAGACGCTGCTTAACCAGAGGATGATACTGCATACTGAGAACGGACCGGTTTATGGAGTGCTTGGTTCAAAGCCGCCTCATGCAATGAAAGAGGAGGACAAGAACAAGGTGGTAAAAGCAGACGATATGTTCATCGACTTCGGAGCAGCGAGCAAGGAGGATGCCGATAAAATAGGAGTGAAGACAGGAACTCCGGTTACTTCGGATGCTGAATTCAAATCACTTGGCAACGACAGGGTCACAGGGAAAGCCTTTGACAACCGCGCGGGTTGCGTCATGCTCATCGATGCGCTTCGACAGATGAAGGATGTAAAAG
>JAHIFK010000027.1 GCA_018900975.1 Methanobacteriota archaeon | reverse complement strand
TTCCTTCTGAATACCCCCAGAATCAGTCAGTATCTTCCTGGCATTAGCCATCAGCATAAGCATATCCAGAAAGGGTTACGCCCCTTTATGACGTATAGGGGTATGGCGCATACCCCTTGTTTTGATAAAACTTTCTTAAAGTTTTTCATCAATGCGATATTCAGATCCCTCTGGATATTCTCAATGACTTTAGCAGCTTCAGCAGTCTTGATGTCCTTTGCTTTAAAGACAGTAGTAACCAGATCGTATAATTCTGACAATACTTCTGTGGTTTCTTCATCCATCCCGGATACGATCTTCGTAATATTCCCGATCCCGTGTGCATCATCCCCTGGATTTATCCTCTCAGGAGAATACCCGATCTTAAAATCCACCCCGCATTTCATTCCTGAGCTTTTTTCAAGGATTGGCTTCACGATATCTTGCGTCACTCCTGGATAAACGGTGGACTCAAGCACCACAACAGCTCCTTTTTTAAGATTTTTGCCAACGGTCTCTACTGAGGATCTTACGCAGAACAGGTCTGGTTCTTTGGATTCAGTGACTGGAGGGGGGACTGCTATTAATATGAAATCAGCCTTTTTTATTTCGGAAGGATTTGTGGTGAATTTAAGGTTAGTGTGTTTGTTCTTGTTGTTCAGGTCTTCGACTTTTTTTAAATTCAGATCGTAACCTATGACTTTCAAATGCTCGGAAAATGCTTCTGCTAAGGGAAAGCCAACGTATCCGACACCCACGACGCAGACGACTGCGGATCTGTCTTTTATTTTCTTAGAGATTTGCATTGTTAGACCACCTTATAGTTTATTTCAGTAATTCTTTCTTTTCATCCTTGCCAAATTCATAATAATCCTTTTGTTTCAAAAAGAACTTAAGAAATCGGTATCCAGTATTATGATCTTATCTTCCTGCAATCCTTATAGCCTCGGCTGCCATGTTATCAATTTCATCAAACGATGCGCTAACCTTTCTTTTAATCTTTCTCTTATGCAAGACCTCTTTCATCTCTTCGATATTCAGGGAGGCCATTTCACATGCCTTTCCAAAAGAAATCTCATCATTTTTATATAATTCAGATGCCACCGCTATTCTCAAATCTTTTCTGGATGCCATCAGCGTATTAATAGCTTCACTTATAAACTCCTCCTCACTTGCATAAAGTCCAATCTTAGGAGCGATTTGTATTTCTTTTCTTATCAAATCTTGAGCCAACATTATAAACACCTACAATTCATACAACTGCATATCTATCTTTTATTCTATTATTATACTTCCATTGCTAAACCACTTTATCGTTTCTCTCAGTTCTTCCTTAAAATCACTTTGAGGCTCAAACCCGAATGTTCTTGCTCTTGAGATATCAGCTAATGAATGTTTTATATCGCCAGGTCTGGTTTCTTGATATACAGGTTTAATGTTTTTCCCAAGAATCTCGTTAATCATATCAACCAGCTTGTTAATGGTAATCCTTCTTCCACAGGCAATATTGAAAATTCCTGTCTTATCAGATTCACATGCCAAGATATTTGCATCAACCACATGCTTCACATAACTGAAATCCCTGCTCTGCTCCCCATCGCCGAAAACAACAGGAGGTTCATTGTTCTTTATGGCATTGATGAATTTTGGAATTACTGCAGCATATTGCGAATTTGGATCCTGTCTTGGTCCGAATACATTGAAATATCGAAGAGAAGCTGTTTTGAGTCCGTAAATATCCTGGAATACTTTGCAATAGAACTCACCTGTGGCTTTTGTCACTGCATACGGCGACAGCGGATTGACAGGCATGTTTTCTGCTTTTGGCAGTGTCGGAGTATCGCCATATACTGATGAAGATGACGCGAAGATCACCTTTTTAATGCCTGAATCTTTAGCCGCAGTGAGTACTTTTAATGTTCCATCAATATTTGCTTTATTTGAAGCTACAGGATCTTCTATGCTTCTTGGAACGCTTGGTAGAGCCGCTTGATGGAAAACATAGTTATGCTCTTTGAAGATTGTTACTAAATCGAGATCATTGATGTCGTTTTTTATAAGAGTTAGATTTTGTTGGTTTAAATGTTTAATATTATCCAGCTTTCCTGTTGATAGATTATCAATAACCGTAACTTCATTTTCGACGATTAACCTTTCAACAAGATTTGACCCAATGAATCCAAGACCGCCGGTGATAATTAGTTTTTTATTTTTCATGAGATTGTTTAGATTCCTAATTTGAAATTATTAACTCAGCCAGGCTGCACCCAGGACATTCGGGTTATTTTTGTTTTGTTTGAAATGCATATGATTTATTTAAATCTTGTTGTTAATGTGATGTGGATGTGTATGATGTCTTATTGGCACCGGAATGGATGAGAGAAAATCCGCGCGTATCCGCGTCATCCGTGGCATCCGCGTTCTATCGTTTGTTGATGGCTTCGGTTCTTTTGTGCATCGTGGTTGTATGGGGTTCATATCGTGCGCCAGAACTGTAAAATTATACAAATTGAGTTATTAATTTTTGGATGAGATTTTCAGAAAGCGTAGCATTAAATCTGCGTTCATCAATGCCGAAACCCTGCGGGTTCTCGACTCCGCGCCCACGTATGCCTGCGGGCATACGTGTACACG
>JAHIFK010000260.1 GCA_018900975.1 Methanobacteriota archaeon | reverse complement strand
TGAAAATATATTTTTCTTTTCTATCCTCTCCAAAGAATTTGACTTCCGTGATTTCAACTTCTTTTGAACCCCATCTGTTTCTTAAGGGCTCTGCCTTTTCTGGAACGTTCGTTTCTATAATAGCCGTTTCCGGGGATTCCTGCTGGCTTTTCAGAACCGCTTCTTCTTTCTCACGCAAGTTCTTGCGGTACTCATCGATCACCTTTTCGCTATTACCTATGGCCCCCATGCGTCCATGCTCAAGCAATAATGCACTATCACAGAACCGTTTCACGGTCTCCATATCATGAGTAACAAGTACGATAGTCTTCCCCGCCATCTTGAACTCGTTCATCCTGTCGAAGCATTTTCTCTGGAACGCCTCATCCCCTACTGCAAGCACCTCATCTATCAGCAATATTTCAGGATCAGTCGCCGTAGCTGTCGCAAATGCAAGCCTCATGTACATTCCGCTTGAAAAATTCTTAAGCTTCATCTGTTTAAACCGTTCAAGTTCAGCAAATTTGAATATATCATCGAACTTCTCCTCGATCACTTTCCTGCTCATTCCCATGACCGCGCCGTATAATCTTACATTATCTTCAGCAGTTAGCTCTGGATTGAATCCCACGCCCAGTTCAAGGAAAGGTGCTATCTTGCCTTTGACTTTTACACTCCCTTTATCTGGAGATAGCACACCTGAGATTATCTTGAGCATTGTACTCTTCCCGCTCCCGTTCTCACCAACTATCCCCAGTTTTTCACCTTTTTTCACTTTAAAGCTAATATTCTCAAGAGCGCAAAATTCTTCATAATCCTGCTTTCTTCCAGTAACGATACCGGTAATATTTTCAATCACCGTATTTCTTTTCTCATGAGGTATCCTGAAGCGCTTGCTGACATTCTCAACTATTATTGCATCTTCTTCTTCCTTTTTTTTCACGGGAGGCTCGAACATTCAAATCCCTTCCGCAAATCTGGGAGAAAGCTTTCTAAATAACCAGGATCCAAATAAGAACAGGACTATCCCGAAAATTAACACAATACCAATATCCATGAGTCCGGGGAGCTTTCCATATAAGAGGACATCTCTATACATTTCGATCATTCTTGTTATAGGATTTAACATATAATAAAATAAATATTTTTCTGGTATCAGGGAAAGCGGATAAACGATCGGTGAAAGGAAAAATCCCATCTGGATCAGTACATCCCATATCTGGTTTATATCCCTGTAGAATACAAATAGTGATGCAAGAGCAAGCGCGATGCCGTATATGATAAGGAAAAACAGGATATGCAGCACAGGAAAAAATACGATATAAATTGTGGGGGATACTCCCAAAATAAACATAAGCGGGATCAAAACCAGGAATTCCAGTAGAGAACTTATCAATGCGGATATCACAGAACTGAATGTCAATATCTCGCGTGGGATATAGATCTTTGTCACAAGACTGGCTTTTCCAACAATGGAATACATAGCCATTGTAGTTCCGAATGCAAAAAACCGCCATCCGGTCAGCCCGATCAATATATACAGCGCAAAATGCTCCTGCGTCATTTTGAACACACTATTGAACACGAAATACAGCACGATCATCATCATCAGAGGATTCAGCATCGACCACGCAAAACCCAGCACAGAACTTGAGTATTTCGTCTTCAGGTCGCTTATAACGAGGTTTTTTATCAATTCTTTATATTCTAATATATACATGTTGTGATATAATTCCTTTTTTTTACTTATCAATATTATTGATATTTCCTATCCAGACTATAATAAATCATCCCATTATTAAATCTTGTTCTTCTGGCGCTCTGGGGAGAGCATACCTGCCCCTGCAAATCTCCCTATCTTAACCTTAATTGCCTGACAGCAGGTTCATTTAGCGCCTTGGGGGATCGATTCAGTACTTTTTGTCCCTCGTCATTCTCAATATCCCCCTGTCCCAGCAAACACCGCTCCCTGCAAGTCTAACCTGCAGAGTTGATCATTCCGTGATCCTTTATAAACAGCATCTTCATTTGTCATCTGTTAAGGAATTTAACACGGATCTGACGGATTTACACGGATCCGCGCGCATCCGTGTCATCTGTGTAATCCGTGTCCTATCGTACGGTTTTTCTCTTAACCGATGACGAATGCAGCATCTTTGATGCGCACATCCCCACCAATTCATCCGAATTCATGGCGCCAACAAGCTCCTCCAGCCATATAGGAAATCTTAAATACCTACACGAATTATACATAAAATCTGTAGGTATTATGTTCATCAACAGGCGCAAAGAACTTGAAGAATTAAGAAGGGCTGCTGAAATGTTCAGGAATGGCAATCCAGTCCCGATCGCGATCATAGGACTTCGAAGGATAGGGAAAACAGAACTCATACAAAAGTTCAGGGAAGAGCGCAGTGATATTTTGATGCCTTACCTTAATATTCAGGGCTCGGTATCTTCCCCTGAGATATTCGCACAGGACTTCTATATATCCATCCTTGATGAAGTTGCTGCAAAAAGTGATATTTCGATCCAGAAGGCGGGCTCAAAAAAAGAAGTAATAATCAGCTTATCTTCAGCGCTTGGAGAATATTTCAGGAATCATTCCATTTCTTTTATCCAGACGATAGACAGCGGGGATTATAATGAAATGCTAAAAGCAGCTTTTCGGGCGCCGGAGGAAATAGCGCAATTCCTGGAAACAAAATTCATTGTATGTATCGATGAATTCCAGGATTTGGAGGAATTGAATACCTTCAGGTTCGGGGACATCTTCAAGATCATGCGTTCGATATGCGAAAAACAGAGGAATTCCACATATCTGGTTTCAGGTTCTGTGATCAGCTTCATGGAAAAGCTGCTTACAAGCCCGAATGAGCCATTTTTTAACCAGTTCAGGCAGATGACTCTCTCCTGCTTTACAAAGGAGGATTCATTTGAAATGATAAAAAAACTGCTTAAAGGGATAAAGATCGATGAAAAAGAAGTTTTATTGATATTCAAATATACGCTCGGGCATCCCTTCTATATCACGGCATTATGTGAAAGGATCTTCCTTGAAACAGATGGAGCCGCAAATGAAGTCCTGATAAATTATGCTGCGGTAAGAGAAACCGTGGATAAGAACGGTAAGATCAATCTATTGTTCAAATATATATTTGAAGAATCCCTCAAGAAAGCAAAGAGGAAAGGACATCTAAGGACGATCCTCTTAAATATCGCGGATCAGGAAGGGCTTACGCTCACAAGAATAGCTGAGTCGATAAAAAAACCTACGGGACAGGTGAGCAATTATATGAAATCCCTTTTAAGAACAGATATTATTTTTGAACATGACAAAAAATATTATTTCAGGGATCCTCTTTTTCGTTTCTGGATAGCCAAAACCCAGCTTGGGAAAGATATTGTCCTTGAGCGGGATACGATGTCAATAGACAATTATATATGTGACCTGAAAGAAAAATACATGCGCGCATCAACTGAACTTGGAAGAGCCGTGGAAACAGAAGCTGCTTTTTACCTTGAGAAGAAATTCGGAATGGCGCTTGGCAGATACCTTAAAGGGGATATAGAATTCGATCTTGTAGGAGTAAAAGACGATAGACCGTATATTTTTGAAGTAAAGTGGAAGACGAAAGCTGCAGGATATTCAGACATTCGAAAATTCCTGGATAAAGTGGACAGGTCAGAATTTGCAGGACAAGATCCTGAACTTTTTATCCTTTCCAGATCCGGTCTGACAGAACAGGCTCGAAATTTTGCGGTTAAGAATCAGATACATGTATTAAATCCGTCTTTGAGAGATGAAGAAAAGAAACGCATTAAAGCTGTTTAGATACCCCTGCCAAAGAATGCAAGGTCTGTATCCTCAACGTATGCATGGAAATCTTCATCGAACAAACCGATCTCTTCAAGCATCTTTTTTCGATACAATGCCGCACCTGCGCAGGGACCGAATATTTCTTTGACTGAGTCATGCTGCCCATTATCGTTTTCATATATTCCCCTGTCCCAGCATACGCCGCTCCCTGCAAGTCTAACCTGCAGAGTTGATCATTCCGTGATCCTTTATAAACAGCATCTTCATTTGTCATCTGTTAAGGAATTTAACACGGATCTGACGGATTTACACGGATCCGCGCGCATCCGTGTCATCTGT
>JAHIFK010000259.1 GCA_018900975.1 Methanobacteriota archaeon | reverse complement strand
TATTTCTTACATCCTTGACGCACAAACTCGGCGAATTCATGCATGATCCCTCAATATAATATTATATTTTATAATATAAATATTTATCCCAAACAAAAAAGATTATTATTAATAAAAACTAATCTGACAAAGTCAAGTTAGAAGCTCAACAACATTTGAACTGCCCATAATCGCTGGAGGAAGCCCAAGAAGTGTGAATATCCCTGAAGCAACCGCATAAGCCCCGATACTAACAGCCTTCTCGCTCATCCATTCGGGTGCTGCCGCTGCAACTGGAAGGTCTGAAATGTCAACGCCAAGCTCATTTGCAATAGAGGTTGCAACGACAAGTATCCGGCTTGTATCAACACATGAGCCCATGTGAAGAACAGGCGGTATCCCAAGCGATTTACAGATAGATTTTAAACCTTCTCCTGCCATATCTGCCGCGTCAGGAAGTAAAAGTCCTGCTTTTGCACACGCAATCGCACTGCATCCTGTTTCAATCACAAGAATATCCTTCTTGATCAGCGCCTTTGTCATCTCAACATGGTTCTTATCCTGCACTACCTTAGGGTTGTTACACCCGACCAGAGCAGCAATCCCTCTGATCTTCCCGTTTTTTATTGATTCGATCAACGGTGTTAAACTTCCACCGAGTGCTGCAATGATTGCTTCAGCACTGAATCCCGCCATCATATTGACTGGGTATGATGGTATCAACACTCTATTTGGATTGCGATTTTTAAAGTTTAAAATTGCCCGTTTTACTATTTCCTTTGCGATATCAAACCCTTTCTCCTCATCAAACTCAATATGCTCGGTGTTCGGGAATTTCGCCTTCGGTGACGTTGAGAGCAGCAGTGTGTGATAGCACTTTGCAACCTCTCCAAGTGATGGCATGATACACTGCACATCTACAACCATTGCCTCAACCGCTCCTGTTACGATTGCAAGCTCCTGGTTAAGGAAATTTCCAGCAACAGGAATACCACGCCTCATCAAAAGCTCATTCGCAGTGCAGCACATCCCGCAGAGATTGATACCAGTAGCTCCTTCCATCTTTGCAAGTTCCACGAGTTCTGAGTCCTCTACCGCTTCTGCAAGCATCTCAGAAAGAATCGGCTCATGTCCGTGCACCACGATGTTGACATTCTTCTCATCGAGCACTCCGAGATTCACCCTCGATATTACAGGTTTTGGTGTTCCAAAAAGAACATCAGAAAGTTCTGTTGCAACCATAGAGCCCCCCCAGCCATCTGATAAGGCTGTCCTGAGCCCTTGAAGGATGAGGTTCGCATAGTCATTATCAACACCTATGTGGGTTCGATGCATCATCTCAACGATCTCTCTATCGATTCCTCTTGGAGTAATTTCCAGGTCTTTCCAGCGCTTCTGTCTTGCCTGAGGTGCACGCTCAACGAACTGCAACCTGCCCTTTATCATCCCAAACTCGTCAAGAACTGCAAGTGCAAGCTCTCTTGCAAGCTCGTGTTTACCTTTACCCGTAGTCTCGATTCCAAACTCTGCTGCAAGAGCCTTTAACTTCTTTTCATCCTTGATCTCATACCCAGATGTTTTGTTTTCTGATGTGAGAAGCAGGGTGTGAGCTATCTCCCGGCCGTGATCTGAATGCGCCGCAGCACCTGCTGCGATCGCCCTTGAAAGGTTTCTCGCTACGATCGTATCATAACTTGCTCCACAGACTCCTTTCTCGGCTTTCACTGCAAAAGGCCCTATTCGAAGATGTATGGGTAAGGAAGGGTGAGTAAGCCTGCAGGGACCCATATTGCAGTTCTTACAGCAAATTCCAAGCTCGCCGAAGTTGCATTTGTCTCCTTGCTTTTCAAAACGGTCCCAGACAAGTTCAACCTTATCCTTCTTTGCTTTATCTAATAGAGGTTTTGCCGCTTCATCAATCGTCTTTTCATATGTCATAATATTTCACATCTACACCATCTATACTTTAATGTTTTGTTTTTTTAGCAGATGCCTACAAAAGTCACTGACCCTGCTTTACAAAAGCAGGGCATCTTTTAGGGCGCATAAAATAGTTAGAAAAAAGTAGGCATGAGCTTAATCAAATAATATTCTAATTAAGTCCTTTTTCAATTGCTTTTGCAACCTCTATTTTCTCATCATCACCGGCCATACTTATTGAATATATAAGAACCACATAATTTTTTGAAGTAAACCACAAAGAGGATTTTGGAAGCAGGACAGAATTATCACCGACAAAATTTGTCTTTAATTCCACTCCCATTTTAATATAATTTGATTCCCATGTGGAAAAATATTCTTTCAATCCGGAATTAGAATCTGACTCATAAATAATAATAACCATTAGGTTACTTTTATCTTCCTTAGCAACTGAGAATGTAGTTGCGATTCGTTTCTTTCCTTCAGGAATATCTCCTTCATATTTATTATCAATGTTAACATATTTATTAGCAGCACCCAAAGCACCTAAAAGATCGAAATTAGGACCTATGTCGAAAGAATTTCCTTTAGACATGTTATATAAGATTTTCTACAACCAATTTCACAAAATATCCAAAGCTACAGCTAATTAAAAGGGGGGACATTCCGCTGTCCCCCCTTAAACCCCCCTTTCGGTTATTCGTCTGCGGGCGACACCCCACCACG
>JAHIFK010000258.1 GCA_018900975.1 Methanobacteriota archaeon | reverse complement strand
GCTCAAAGAGGACAAACAAACAACCTATGAATTTTTTAAAAGGTTCACGATCAGCATGAGTAATTATATATCTCCTGAGCCGTTCATTAATATGACTAAGTCTGAGTTTCCACCTAAGATTGATGCGTGGATCTATTCGGACAGAGAAATCGAAAAGCTCAGTCTTAATTTTTACATAGATCCATTCAATCGCATTGACCGAATAGCATTATTTATAAATACCCAAGGGTGGACAGGATCCTTCATGTCTCCAATTGTTCATCCTATAAAAGGATGGAATGTAGTGAACTTATCAGGAGGACTAAGTACTTGGGACTGAATCTGATACCAGCGTATGCTTGTATTAACTGGTCTGATTAAAAAGGATGATACTGGTTAGATGACAAAAAAATTTAAAGGAGGGTCATACATTTTTTCAGGTAACACTAAAGGAAGCATCAGAATTGTAATGGGAATAACGGCGCTGGTGCTCTTATTAGTTGCATATGCTTCAGGCTCGGCTTCATACAGGGCATACGAAACTGGTGATATGATACTTGCGCCGGACAGAATTTACCTCGGCATTCCTTTAGATCCCGGAAGTTCCCCTGAATGCGATGAAAATGTAACTTTGCTCAAAGAGGGGTATATGCTATCACTTGATAGTGTATATTCTATAAGTACTCCAGCCACAGATGGCATGCCGGGTAAACATATAGGTATTGCGAATTTTTCCCTGTATAAGAATGGTGAAGTTGTAAAAAAATTAAATCTTACGCAAGGAGATTTTTTCTATTATAATAAGACCATAGACGGAAGGGTTTACAGGATCATTGAAACTAAGGTTGATGGGATCTATAATGGTGAAGGAACCTGCAGTATCTTTTTCGTGGCACTTCGACATTTTTATCAATATTCGGATGGGACAGTTGAGCTAGAAATCCCTGCAGATATTACAGGTGTGCCTCCTTCTGAAGAATGGAACACGACTTTCGGAGGAAATGATGAGGATGCAATTATGTCAGTTCAGCAGACAGGGGATGGAGGCTACTTCCTTGCGAGAAGCATCAATGCAAAATTGCACGGAACGAGCATCTGGCTCAACAAGACCGATGCAGGCGGTAATGAACTGTGGAATAAGACGATATTTGAATATGGGGCTCAGGTCAATTCTATCCAGGAGACAGGAGATGATGGCTTTGTAGTCGCAGGCGAAATAATAAGAAACTCTGTCGGCAACCTTGATGCATGGCTTGCCAAGATAGATTCAAATGGGATCCAGCATTGGAATAAAAAATACGGGGGAGAGGAATATGGAGAGACTGCTTATTCTGTTTCGCAGACCGGTGACGGAGGGTACTTCCTTGCTGGTTCGACCAGGGAGCCTGGGCAGGGTATCTGGATCATCAGGACAGATCCGGATGGCAAGGAGAAATGGAACAGGATCCTGAGAAAGACAGCAAGTATTTACGACATGGTAAGTTCTATTCATCAAACCGCAGATGGTGGCTATATAATCGCAAAAAAAACAGATTCAGAATTTCCTTATTATGATGCAAAGCTCATCAAGCTGGATCCGAACGGCAGTGAGCAGTGGAACAGGACATTTGGTGGAAAATATGATGACAGTTTCTCCTCTGTCCGGCAAACCTGGGATGGAGGATACATAATTGCAGGCATGACAGAGTTATACGGGCATGATGCCTGGCTCATCAAAATGGCTCCAGATGGAAATGAGCGGTGGAACAGGACATTCTACGTAGCAGGAGGCAGCGAGGCAATGGATGTCCGGCAGACACAGGATGGATTCATACTTGCAGGCAGGAGGCTCTCTTATGGCGAGAGTGATGCGTTGCTCATCAAGACGGATCCAAATGGCAATGAGTTATGGAGGAAGACGTTCGGGGGTGACCACGATGATGAGGCGTTATTAGTCCAGCAGACCGGGGATGGGGGATACATCCTGGCAGGCACTACGAAATCATATGGGTCTGGAAATAAGGATTCATGGCTGATAAAGGTGAGTGGCGAGCCAAATGGGACAACAAATCCCCCGATTGCAAGCCCAACTGAAACTCTGAAAGCAATTCCAACCGAAATTCATAAGGTTAGCCCTAAGGCTCCCGGATTTGAAGTTTTTGTGACTATAACGACACTTTTATTATCAATTACAATTATTCGAAATAGAAGAAAATAATTGGAACCTTGCGCCTGAATCAAAATGTAAAGCAACAAACCGATAAAAATGCCAAGTCTACGAGCATTCACGGCGATGCCTTTCGGATTTCAATCCGAGGTCGTTGACTGAAGGCAATGGGTGTTTCATGCTCGTATAAGGCGATAGGAATACAGAAGAACCTTACTCAAGTGCCAAAAATAGGCGCTCATCAAGAAAATATAGCCTAAAAACGATTAACGCTTACATTCACAAGAATGAGGGACTCTTATATATATGAGTAATAAAGATTTAAGCAGAATAAGAAGTCCTCCGATAACATAATGCGAGGTGTACTTGATGATAAGGGAACAGCGTTCATGCAAAAGGAAGTATATACGAATCGAGATCTGATATGCTCTCCCAAAATGGAAGGAAATACGAACAGAATTCGGATATGAAAGAGTTATCCAAAATTGGCAAACAAGCGAGAGGATATAAAGGTCGGATAACATATTCATATCTGGCTTCGCCTTTGGCTGCGCCCAAATCCTTGGGACTTCAGATATGAGCATGACCGTTATATGAAATATTTTGCCAAATTAGAACGTGAGGATTATGAAAAAATTATCCACAGAAATTGAAAAAGTAATCCAAGAGAAGGTAGATGGCAATTATAGTGTGAGTATTGTTGTTGGCGTATTAGATGAAGATGGTTCCAAATTTTATAATTACGGAAAAATGGCAAAAAATAGCACACAAGATGTAAATGAAAATACCATCTATGAGATTGGGTCAATAACAAAAGTGTTTACTTCATTGATTCTGGCAGATATGGTGGAGGAAGGAGAACTAAGTTTAGATGATCCTATTGATAAATTTCTTCCAAGAGAGGTAAAGATCCCTATGAGAAATGGCAAAAAAATTACTTTAAAGCATTTGGCTACACATACCTCAGGTTTACCAAGACTGCCTGAAAACTTTGCACCTAAAGATATGAGCAATCCCTACGTGGATTATACAGTAGAGGATATGTATGATTTTCTTTCTCGCTATACACTTACTAGAGATATTGGTGCTCAATATGAGTATTCTAATCTTGGAGTTGGTCTTCTGGGTCATATTCTCGCATCGAAATCTAACATGACATTTGAACAATTAGTCGTAAAGCGAATATGCAATGAATTGGGGTTAAAAAATACAACAATTTCATTAACCCCTCAACAACAAGCTCTATTAGCTAAAGGTCACGTTGGGGATATAGAAGTCACTAATTGGGATTTTTTAGCTTTTGCAGGAGCAGGGGCACTACGTTCCACAGCTTCAGACATGCTTACTTTCTTATCCGCTGAAATTGGATTAAAGGAAAGCAGGTTATACTCAGCAATGGAAAAAACCCGGATAGCATATGCTTCTGTAGGCATTACAGGATTAGAAATTGGACAAGGATGGCATATCTATAAAAAGTTTGACTCTGAAATTATATGGCACAATGGTGGGACTGGCGGATACCACAGTTTTATAGGCTTTGATAAAAAGAATAAAAAAGCTGTTGTAGTTCTTTCAAACTCAGCAGATGATATTGATGATATTGGCCTACGCATATTAAATAAGAATTTTGAACTGAAGACTCTAAAAAAAGCAGTTAAAATGGACACATCCATTTACGATGATTACATTGGAGAATATGAGTTAGCTCCCAATACTATATTAACCATTTCAAGAGAAGGTAATAAATTATTTGCACATGCAACAGGACAGGTTATAATTGAAATATTCCCGTTATCAGAAACCAGATATTTTTTTAAGGTTGTCGATGCAGAAATCAGTTTTATAAGAGATAAAGAAGGGAAAGTTAATGAATTGATACTGCATCAGGAAGGTGACCATACTGCAAAAAGGATTACATAATCGAGCGAAAATTTGGCAAAATACGTCACATAACACAGTATAAAAGGTTTCGTGCCTGACGGCTTCACCTAAACCCTTAGCTAACGCTCAGGGCTTCATTGAATCCTACAACTTTGATTTGTATACCTGCGTCTGTACTGAAACACCGAATTCAGCGAACTGATGGGAATATCAAAACCATGGGTATCCGCACATTGATGCCTCAAATTTTCTACTCCGAGGTCGTTGACTTTATCAACTTCTCTTATTCTTGCTCATTATAAAACTGATTTCTGCATT
>JAHIFK010000257.1 GCA_018900975.1 Methanobacteriota archaeon | reverse complement strand
TGTTACACTAGTATTTTACACTATTGGTTCATGTTATATTCGATAATCATTTGGTAAAATTATGAACTGGACGGGCTATTGAGGCAGATTTAATTGATTCATACTAAAAAAATTGCTACAGAAGACTTATTGACGCCATAGCGCCCAGCTTCCACATTTTATTTGCCCAATGATCCAATCTTTCAACTTCGCCCTCTTCATTTATGACTGCATCAACCGTAACGAAATTAACGGTTTAGCTTTCAATTTATACCAAATATTGGCATGGTTTTCAAAAGAATCATAACCACCATCCAGACAGTATTCATTTATTTTAGCATTCATTTTTATTAAAGCGGTTATATGTGTTGGAAGTTGAGTAGAGTCTCCTACAAGCCCATCCGTGTAATTCATATAGATAGGAAATATTCCGATCATTGTAATGTGGGCTTTATCCAATTTGGCGTCTTTAGAGTCTATTAGTTTGATGATCTTTTCACCTATCATCATCATAATTTTATCAATTCCTTCAACTGAAAGTCGATATTTCACGAAATGATGCAATGTGCCACCAGATGGTATCATTGTTTTACCATCTTTATCCTGAAAACCAAGTAGCCATGCTTCATCTTCCGACAAAACTATTTTCTTATAGGGTTGCTGTCTGAAGAATTTTACAACAGCAAATTTTATCATCGCAGCAACATCATATTCGAAGTGCCACTCTTTATCGCTGTAGAATTCTTTTTCTACGATCTTCGCTATATCAGATATGTCCAGGAAAAATAATAATTGACATATGGATACACTTGTTGTTGTCAAATAGTTTTTCAGGGAGTCTGTTACAGGTATTCCTTTATACACTCTTGAAACTTCTTTCATGGGGACAGACTTAGTAAAGTATTTAAATCTGTCGGTGAAAGAATATTGGAATTGTGCGGATGCTGGAGGGGAGATCGAGAATTTTATTACGAAGATAATTTAGTGATGACCTGCTGTATTGTGAAATCAGTTCATCCCAAAAAAGGAGATAGCTTTTTAAGTCAAAGGGCTAATTGGATTTCTTCAGTATCCCCGAAGAACCATTCTATTTTCTTCAATATGTGCTCTTCTCCTACCTAATTTTTGAATTCTAAACGATTGTACTCTATCAAATGTAGAAATTTGGGTATTGTCCTTAATTACACCGTCGTAGTTTTGACTTCACAATTATTATATGCGCGCCTATTTTTATCTTGAATAAGTTGTTTGGGATTTATATCCATATACGAGCATGAATCCCCATCGCCTTCAGTCACTACGGTATACCCCGTACGATGTACGAGGCCTGTATAAGATATATCAACCCAATTATTTCTTAATTTTCAACTACATACTCTTTTCATATAACATCCCGGCAATATGTTCAATAAATTCCCTGTTCTCAAGCCCCTCTCTCCACCTCTCCGGAAAAGCACCAATCCCATGCCGCGCCCCGCACAATGCGCCCGTGATGCAGGCTATGGAATCCGTGTCGCCGCCTGCATTAACAGCCTCGATTATCGCTTTTTCCGGCTCATCAAAGTATCGTGAAAAACAGTAGAATGCAGAAGGTACGGTCTCATCAGCCAGATACGAGGTCCCAAGCCGGGCAAATACCTCATCAGGCTCTTCATCCCGGATCTTGAAGGATAGAACTATCTTATCCCCAAAACCTTCATCATACTTTGATGCCCTTGCACTGCTCTCTTTGATAATTTCTGGAAGAGCCATCCCGTCAATCGCGCATCTTACGCCCACAGCCACCGCCACCGCCCCGGCTATCGCGCCGTTGCTGTTGTGTGTGGGAACGGATGACAGCGCTGCATTTATCTCGACTTCTTCAAGGTTTCTGTAAAAAAGCCCTATCGGCGCCGCCCTCATGGCTGAGCCACATGATGGCAGGCTGCTTCCTGATTCTTTCCAGCTTATGCCTGAATTTAATTTAGCAATAGCAGATGAGCTTGAAGGGCCGACAAGTTCTTTCCTGGAGGGGTCAGCCATTGCAACGGCGCCCCAATGCGCTATCTTTGTTGCAAAGTCGAAAGCATCGAACCCGCTGCATTCTATCAAAGACTGAGCCAGGAGTATCATCTGTTCTGTATCATCTGTGTACTGTCCCGCGCTGAGTTTTTCACCGGGACATCCCTCCGGCGCTTTGCCATAATCATTAATATAGCCTTTATTAAGGATGTCTTTCCTGCTTACCCCCTCATTCTGCTTACCCAGTGCATCGCCTATAGCTGCGCCAACCATGCAGCCGGTGTACACGCTCCTTAGTTTCCCGGCATGTGTCATTTAAAAAAAAATAATGGGTTAATAACCCATTTATAACATATCCTTAAGATGGAACTTGAACGGTCCAAGCGTTCCGCCGTAGTTCCCCGCAGTTATTTTCTTGACACCTGGTACTGTTACAGCAGCATGTATCCCTGCTTTCATTGACCTGTTAATATCTTCAACGCTTAGCCCATTTATCACTATCTCAAAGATGGCATTAACGTCCTCAGGCACTTTCGTATCCTTGATCTTTGTCTTTATCGATGGGCAGAATTTTTCATTTGTGCTTGCTTTCATGAATTTGTAATTCGTAAATCCCATCTTTGAACCGCTTGCAACTATACCTCCCGGAAAAGGCGTAATAGTCCCGTCCTCAAGAGCAATCGCATCTACCGCGTTCTCAGCCGCTGCAAGAGCAGCCATCTGGTTATCTGCCATAATGAAAAAGTTGCCGCCTGCTACTGCGTCCTGCGCCCCGATGCTGTGCTCAGCGACAAAATCGCCCTGCATCATTGGTATCTTATACGCTTTTCGCCCGCCGATACTTGCTTCTGACTCAAAACCATCACCGAAGAATTTCAGCTTGAACCCTGTATCGAACTGCTTCTCCGCCTTTGGCAAACCGTTCCACATCGCTGCTGTGGGGGCTGTCAGCACGCACTGACCAAGGCGTTTTAAGAGCTGCTCTTCAAGTGACTTATAACCGAAAGTGCATATCTGGATATATGCCCCAGGTCTTCCATCAGGGGTCTCATTTCCGGTGACCACTTTCTCCACACCCGCCTCAGCAGGACACATAATAACAGATGTTCCAAAGCCAGTTGCTTCCTGGGCTGCGACAAGTGCCCATTTCTTAGTCGCGCCTGTTATCAGTACTCTTGCTATTTTTATCGGAAATGCTTCCGCAAATGTATCTTCTATCTCTACTCCATTAAGTTCCATTGTAATCCCTCACATTGATGGACCCAAAAACATTCAACCACGGGCCCAACAAGTAAATCATGTCTTAAGATTATTACTTAATATATGCTTCGAAATGTTTCGAGGCAGAAGAAAAAAGAAAACGTTTTTATTTATTTATTTTATCATTTCACTGATGGTACGGTATGCAAGTTCCTGCATCCTTACCGATGTTCTCCCTGGCCCTGAGAACTCATCATGTGCCATTACGGTCGCGATCTCTTTGCCTAGCACGAAGATGGCATGTTTGTGTTCAGCTTTGCTGCGGTGCACATGTATGGGGCTTATCTGAAGGTTCTGGTACTGGGCGAATTCACCAACACCGTTCACTTCAAAAAACTTTTTCATCTGCACCATAAGGGTGTGTAGCTGAATCAATTCTTCCTTGTGTATATAACCGACCTCCTAACTTTGGCTTTCCTGTACATTGCCGGGTTTGGCAATGTAATCTTGTGAGTGTTATTCAATATTAAAACTGTTTTGCACGGATAACAACTTCCCACTTAATAGACTTAAATGTTTCGATTTAATCATAACGATTCATCACTATTATTTAATCTTATTGTTTAACGATGATGGTCTGGGGCAAAACGCGCGGTTCCTCTTTGATGCGGAATGTGTAGGTGCCAGCAGTAGTAAAGGTATAATTGAACCCCCTGTTCATAAGTATCGCCCTTATTTCACCAGGTGTCCAAAGTCCCTGATCGCTTACAAGGGTAATTTTATAATCGTTATCATTCACCCATTCAACCGTATCTCCGGAATAGATCGTTAGTGTAAGATTCTGGTACTCAACCTCTTTTGTATATGTGGTTTCGATCACTTTTCTGAATCCATAATATTCATCCACATAAACCTTGTAACTTAATGGAGTTCTTGCAGTGTCAGCAGGTGTGATCGTTGGTGTACTAACAGCAACAGTCTCCTGAACTGTTACAGTTGATGTTGATGTGGCTGCAGGAGTTTCACTGTTGGTATCCATACACCCGGAAAAAGCTGATAAAATGATCACAATGAATAATATCTGAATATATTTAATATGTTTCATACCTCACCATATGATTATTGTAGCTTTGTATAAATAAATCTATCGATATAATCTTGGTGTAATTTAAAAGAAGGGATAAATGATATAACTTAAAACCTCATTATAAAAAGGTGTGCAAAAAGAGTTCAGAAAACTTGTTACTATCAACCATGCAAAGAGAATAATAGAAAGCCTTGATATCAAAGCTGGCATTTCTGAGGTGAACATCATGGATGCGTCTGGTCTGATCCTTGCAGAGGATGTTTTCTCTAATGTTGACGTACCCCCTTTTGACAGGGCTTCCATGGACGGTTTTGCAGTTCGCGCATCTGACACATTTAAGGCGCGTGAGGATAGACCCGTAGCTTTGAAGCTTGCAGGCTCTATCCTTCCTGGAATAAATCCCGATATTAAAATAGATGATGGAGAAGCCGCCGAAATAGCCACAGGCGCAGTAATGCCTGAGGGCGCTGACGCGGTTGTGATGGTAGAATACACAAGAATAGGTAAGGAAGTGTTGATACTGCGTCCCGTCTCAATCAACGAAAATGTAATGCATGCCGGAGCAGATATCATGGCTGGTGAGAGACTGCTTAAGAGGGGGACATCTCTTGGACCAAGAGAAATTGGACTGATCGCTGCCTCTGGCAGGCGGACCGTTAAGGTGAAAAGGCTTAAAGTGGGCTTGATCTCCACAGGGAATGAACTTGTGCGACCGGGGGATGAACTCCAGCCAGGGCAGATATATGATATTAATTCCTTTTCTATAGGTTCTGCAGTAAAAGAATGCGGCGGGGAACCGATGTACTTCGGTATAATAAAAGACGAAAGGAAAGAACTGGAAAAAGCTCTTAAAAAAGCGGCAGAAGTGTGCGATATAATACTTACTTCAGGCAGCACATCAGCAGGAACTGGCGACATGATGTACAGGATTATAGGTGATAACGGCGCCCTCCTTGCCCATGGGATAGACATCAAACCAGGAAAACCCGCTATTATCGGCAGGGTTTTCGGGAAACCGGTTTTCGGTCTTCCGGGATATCCTGCTTCATCGCTTACGATCTTCAATGAATTTATCGCCCCGGTGATCAGGAAAGCCACAGGGAAAAAGAAGGAATGGTTGAAAGTGCAGGCAAAACTTGCATCCCGCATCCGGACTGATGGGCGAAGCCAGCTTCTTCCTGTGGGGCTTGTCAGGGGATTGGCGTATCCTGTGGATAAAGGCTCAGGCGCAATAACCACGCTTTCCGAGGCAGACGGTTTTATCGAGATACCATCTGATATTGAAATGATAGAGGTAGGAGAGGGTGTAGAGGTCACACTGTTTGGAGAAATTGAGACGCCAGAACTGCTTTTCGTGGGGAGCCACTGCCTTGGGCTTGATGTGCTTGCAGATGTCGCCGGACTTAACATGAGGGTTATCAATACCGGTTCATCCGGGGGTTTAAGCGCAATTCGCAGCGGGAGTGCGGATATTGCAGGGGTGCATCTTCTGGACGAATCTGGAGAATATAATCTACCATTCCTTGAGAGGTTCGGTATTAAGAATGCCGTGCTGGTCAAAGGCTATCTGAGGGAACAGGGCCTGATCATAAGAAAGGACAGCGGTATTAAGGGATTTGAGGATATTCTTAATGTCAGGTTCATCAACAGGAACTCAGGTTCAGGAACACGGGTCCTGGTGGACTTGAAACTCAAAGAGATCGCCGCGGTAAAAGGAATATCGTTTGAGGATCTCACCAGCAGCATAGATGGTTATCACACAGAAGCAAAAACGCATAGCGCAGTTGCAGCAGCAGTAAAATTGGGAAAAGCTGAAGCAGGGGTCGGTATTCGTACTGTTGCTGAACTAAATGGTCTTGATTTCATTAAGATCGCGGATGAAGAGTACGATTTTGTAATACCCCAGGAACTTTTGGAAAGCAGGGAGATAAGTATTTTACTGAAAGCGCTGCGTGGAAAGGAGTTTACTGAAAAAATGCCTCATGGATTGCGTACTTATAAGAGAACGGGTGAGATTATCCCTGGTTATGGTGAAGTTCGAAAATAACGGCAATAACTATCGAAACAACTGTACATAGCAAGCATGTTAAATTTCTTAACCGGTGACCTATGTGAAATTGTTAGGTTTTGACGTAATATATAGGGATAAACACCGAACATATACGAACAGAAATGAACTCCGGTTACGTGAGTTCGTTTTGAGTTCGCAGGAGTTAGTTGTTAATTATTTTTCAGGGCATATATATTATACTACCAATCCAAGTTTTTCTCTTTTCTTATTTATATGCTCAAGTATCATTTCTGAGGCAATTATCGGGTCCTGCTCCACGATAAACTTTCCTCCAAAGATCTGTTCCGCTTTTTCAGTAACCAGGGATACAACTTCTTTGCTTCCAAGTATTGGCGGGGGAGCCCCCAGATGCACGGTAATACCCAGGGCTACAGCTCCAGTTCCAATAGCTGCGCCCTTTTCAGACACCCATTCGGCAGCCGAAGAAGCAATAGGAAGGTCCTTTATATGGATCCCCAGCTTCTCTGCGATCATCGATATTAATATTATTATTCGTGCATTATCAACACAGCTTCCGAAATGCCATACAGGCGGCAGCGGTCCATCAAGACCAGAGGCTTTACCTAGCACACCCAGGACGTTCTTTAGCTTATTACCGACAAAAACTTTAGTTGCATCCGGTGATAAAAGACCTACCCTTGCACATGCCTGGGCTGCGCATCCGGTCGCTACGATCAGCACATTTTGCGCCATTAGCTCCTTTGCTAATGCTGCATGTTTTGAAGTGCTCCTGGGACTTGTACATCCACAGAGCAGAACTATCCCCTTGATATTTCCCGACACTATTTCGTCAGTAAAAGCTTTCAAGGGATCCTGCGGATTCAATCTGGAAAGCATGTCAAGGCACGATTCAACTGAAAAACCTGCCATTAATTCCCTTGGTTCTGATTCAGGAAGGAAAATATCATCGCCCCTGTTAGGGAAATTCTCTATTGCCAGGTCCAGTATCTTTCTGGCTATTTCATCAGCATGTTCTTCTTCGAACGGAATATGCTCTGCATTTGTGAACCTGCCTTCTTTCATTGTTGAGATGATTTTTGTATGGAATTTCGATGCGACATTTTCAATGCTTGGAAATATGCACTGTACATCTACGATAAATGCCTCCACAAGCCCGGTCGTTATCACAAGTTCCTGCTCAAGGTTACTGCTGACCAAAGGTATGCCATGTCTGATCAGCATCTCATTTCCTGAACAGCAGCAGCCCACGATATTGATCCCTTCTGCGCCCAGACGTTTTGCTTTGTCTAGAAACTCTTTATCTTCAGAGAACTCAATTATCTTTTCTGAGAGGAACTGGGCATGTCCGTGGATAACAATGTTTACTTTTTTCGTATCAAGTACGTTTATACCTATTCTTGAACTGACAGGTTTGGGTATTCCGAATACTGCATCCTGAAGTTCCGAGCTTATAATGAGCGATGTGATATCAGCAAGACCTAGCCTCGCAGTATGTAAAATGAGCGAAGTAGGGTCTGACATGGTGCCCATAGATGTTTCATGCCCTGTTTCCAGAAGTTCATTCCCGACGGATTTTGGAATTACATCGAGATCGAAAAGAGTTTTATCCAATGGCAGGTAAGATGTGGCAAACTTCATGTATTTATTGTTTCCCAGAATATCTGAAAGAGCGTTCTGACCGACATAATATGCAAGATCCTCGGTTGATTTTTCGCCATTGAGTTTTATTTTATTGTATATCGCCTTTAATTTTTTAGGGTCTTTCAGGTCAAACTGCGTCTTGCGATGCGCCATATTAAGGAGCATTAAAGATATGTACTTTGCATGAGATGCATGAGCGGAAGTGCCCCTGGCTACCATCATCAGCAAGTTCCTGGCAGCTATGGTGTTCGCATCTGCGCCGCATAGACCTCGATTATTCTGATTGTCTTTTAGGCCATCTTGCGCATCTTGCTGTCGTATCCTGCATGGACCCATGGCGCATTGTTTGCAGCAGAGGCCTAGTGAGCCATAGTGGCATCTTTTTTCAATCTGGATCGAAGAACCTACAGTACTTGCCTGCCTGTGAAATATTGTATTGATTCCAAGGCTAGTAGCGTGTTTTAGCATTTCGGTAGTTTCTGGATTAAGTATACGCCGTGAAACCTGCAGGCTTATTTCAAGAGTTTGCCCTCCTGAAAGTTCCTTCTTTACCGACATCAAATCAATTTTTGCCATAAGTTTTTCAACTCCATTTTTATTGATTATGCATATTTTTAATCCGGGAGAATATTGTAATTCAAAGGAGCGTTTTTTAACGATATTCGCCCAATAAACCAATTGTGATAAAAGAATAATTGTCTGGGACGTATATATTTCAAATGGCCTATGAAATTATAATGTGTTTAAAAAATTTCAACTGCATATCAATATTCCATTGAAATGTTCAAGACCCTGTCTAAGGTAAAAGGGGCCATATGCCCCAGTTAAACCATGGTTATACCTGTAGTATTATCAGGATACGCGAGTAGTATTATTAAGATGGGAAAATAACCTGTACCCGGTCATGTCCGAGCTTGCTTATAAAGAGGTTCTCATTATAATATTTGCCTACACCTTTTATCAATCCGACAAATATATCGATCATTCCCCTGTGGGATTTGTAGTCTATTATCAGTGTCCTGTCGTCTGTCCATTTATATTCAAATCTCGGCGGACGGGCGTTGGGTATATTTTTTGTTACCATATCATGAACACCGTCCATTTTCAGGATTAATTCTTTTGCATTTTTTGAACCCTTATAATATACAGAGTATATCTTGGGTGCATAAACATTAACCCAGTAATCCCCAAAAGCATCCGCCGCCTGAGCAGGGGTAATATGCGTGGCACTGCACGCAGATTGTATCAGTTTCATTACATTCATATCGTCAATGTTCTGGAGGGGCATAAAGAAAGAAGTCCTGCTCATTCCAGCCATCTCAAGGGCTTCCTGCCATTTTTTTTTCTCCAAAACGGGTCTTTACTAATTCGCCTAAGCATTGCACAATAGCGCCTTTCATTTTCAGTCCTCCGTTATTATTAGTATCATTAGTATTATGCAAAAAGACTATATATTTTAAACGATATATTATGTTACAATGAGATTAAAAAATTATATTGTCATTAAAATCCTGCCATTTCATATGGCACGACAGTGTCAACAAAATAATATGAATTATAGGCAATAATAATCCTCTGAGATTATTCGGGGCCAGACATATAAAGGTATCTGAAGGAAGAATACAATGAGCAAGATGATAAGTACTGTTACGTCCTCCGAGAAAAGGAAAAATCTTCTTATATATTTATTGGACGGACCAAAATCATTAGAAGAGATCAGGACATCCCTTAAAGTAACTTCATCCGGAATGATCCCACAGATAAGAAAAATGGAAGATCAGAAGCTTGTGAGATCTGAAGGAAAAAGGTATGTTCTCACTGACGTAGGGACCGTAATAGCTGAAGTTTTAAATTCATTTATAAATACAACCGACATCATAGAAAAATACCTGGATTTCTGGTCATCCCATAATATCAATGCGATCCCACCACATCTATTAAAAAGAATTTATGAGCTTGGGAATTGCAGTCTGATTGAAACAAAACTCAGTGAAATTCACGAACCGCATAAGGATTTTCTTGAAAACATTTCCAGATCCAGGAAGATCATGGGAATTTCGCCGATATTTCACAGTTCATATCCGTCTCTCTTTTTACAGTTAGCACGCAGCGGAGCTGATATATCTCTTCTCCTGGCAGGAGAAGTTTATGACAGATTAAATAACGAATACAAGGATATTCTGGATGAGTTCCTGAGAATTTCTACAACACGATTATATGTATCAAAAGAAGATATTAAGCTGGCAAGTGTGATTACAGATCGCTATTTCAATATGTCGCTTTTTTTTAAAAACGGAGATTACGATCCTCTAAGAGATATAGTGAGCCTGGATCCTTCAGCAAATAAATGGGGTGAGGAAATGTTCAATCATTTCTTGAAAAATTCAACAGTGATCAAAGGTGAATGATCGTTCTTATAAAAACCGCCAGGATAAATTCCCCATCGACAAGTGCATCACGCATGAACTTTCTCGATTTTGTTTCGTTTTGTGGAGATTGTCTGGTATAAAACCAGGTATATATAAGACCAGCAGACCAGGATACAAGGAATAACACGGCCTCAACCATAACAAACATAAGGAGCATGGAGGCTGCGATCCACAGGTGCAGCAAAATATGCAGTCCCTGAAGTAATCTGCGAGTCGCTATTTCTCCTAAACAGATAGGTAAGGTCTTTATTCCGGCTATCGCATCTCCTTTAACATCTCTAAAATCATATACTACAGTGTTTATAAAACTTTTTATCGTAAAAAATGGGAAAATAAAAAGAAATACTATATTGCTATTAGCCATTCCATGCGATATTCCTGCAATAAATGAACCCCAGGTCAGTGAGACTGTTAAATTTTTCATGCCAAAATTACCTTTAAGTTTAAGCTTCCGGCTTCCTATGCGGATTCCTTTACTGTAGATGTAACCTATGATAATAGGAAGAAATGCAATGAAAAGCAGGCCCTTTAGAGACAGAATTAAAGAACCCGCTAAAAAAGAAACAAAGCAAAAACCCAGTGCAATATCTTTCCTCGATGAATCTAATTCCTTCCTGTTGATCTTATCCTCTTCGTTGTCCATAGCACGATCAAGGGTGTAGGTCGCATATATTATCAGAAAGCAGGCGAGGTAAATCTTCAAGTCCGGGGCTATCCCAAGCAACAGGAAAGCTATATGCAGTTTGAAAACACCAGATAATCCTACAAGTATAGATCCTGTAAGGAGCTTTAGCGTAGGTACATTGAAAATCATGTATACATACATATAATTGTATAGATATATTTTAATCTCATTAAAATATTACAATGGCTTTATAATACTTGATAATATTTTTATGTGAAAAATTGAGATATCTACAAACTGATATGATCCAATAATTCCGTATTGATCCCCGCTCTTATGGCAGCATCCTTCTTATCTTTATATGGTCTTCCCATTATAATTTTCCCCGCCCGTTTTCTCCCCACGCCCGGTATCTGTTCTATGAGTTTCAACTGAGCCCTGTTTATATCCACTGGCACAGGTATCCCTGTAATCGACCTGTACCCATGGTCTGTTACCATAACATCATAGAACCGATTCAACTCAACCTGCGCCGGGATGCCAACAAGAAGCGGGTATGTGCCGAGCTGCCTTCCGAACATGATCTTATCAAAAATCTCTATCCGGACATCTTTCAAGACCGTCCCGATTGGTGCAACCCGCCGAAGCATCGGCATATCGATCTCGTTTCGCATCTTTTCCTTATATCTCAGGAAAAGTTCCTTGTGCTTTGCCGCAAGGTCTTCATACCCCTGCATTGGCGTTCCCGCAAAAGTCATCACCTGCCTGATGTTCACCCGCCTCACCATAAGGCCACTGTCAAGCACCTTCTTCATGAACTCAAAATTTAGCTCAAATGTCTTTTTTGTCTCACCTTTCAGTCCGTGGACAAAATTGATGCCAGGAAGAAGCTCGGGAAGCCCGCTATCACCCCGCGCCGCGCCCACATCGTTCAGGAGTTTTATAGCTTCGAATACCTCATCAGGAGAGGCTTTAAGGTCATTCGCCCTGATAACTTCCGGGTCAGCGGTCTCCATCCCCAGAGCAGCCACATCCCCGGATGTGTGGTATTTTACGATTATCTCTGCGATCTTTCGAGATTCTTCGGGGAATCGGGCAAGCGTAACTGGATTTGCATTATCCATGTGCAGCACCTTGAGTTCAGGCGCAGAATTGCGTATACCCCTATACAGCCCTTCAATTGCTGCGGGGTCAGGGACACCTTTTCTAGCTCTATACATAAAGAGGTCTGGCTGCCTGCCGAGCCTGAAGTAGCGCGCCCCATGTTGATACAGCGCAGCCACTTCCTTTACTACATCAGTGATCTCCCTAAAGTCAGGCTTCCCATAGAATGGCTCAGTGCAGAATGAACAGTGGGAATGCCGCGGACATCCGCGGTATGTTTCAAGCTCGCACATGACATAAGGAAAATCAGGATGCTGTTTGATAATGAAGGCTCCCTTCTCACTCCACCGCGCTATTTCTTCCGTGGTCCGCATCCTGTGCCCCACGCTGTCCGGGTCAGAAATTTTGTCCAGAACATCATGAACGAATGCCTCTATATCTTTTTTTGCAAGTAAGAATCCGGTCACTTCCAGCTCTTTTGCTGAAGTGCCGCCTTCTTCCCCGAACCCGAGCCTTACAGGCCCCCCCAGTATCTTTGTGCTTTCCAGATGGGAAAGTTCCTTAAGTTCATTCCTGCTTATCGGGGTCGCACGCAGGTATTTTCCCGGCACTGTCATCCCTGCCACGACCACTGTGATATCATGATCCAGTTTCTCTTTGCTTACGCGAAGCTGGTCTATTGTCCGGTAGGTGATATCCTCATGCCTTACTCCTTTTTCTACAAGAGCGCCTGCTATATACCTTGGATACGGCGCCATATAAGGCGGAACGCCAAGGCAGGCGGGTTCATCCACATAACCATCTATTATGAGAGCGCGCATTAGTTATCTTTATCATACTTCAATTTTAATTAACCTTCGATGACCGACATATTTGAGATAGCACGCAAATCCCTTAAATACGCAGAAAAAGCTGGCGCTGACGAATCAGAGATATATTGCATAAGGGGCAGGTCTGTGACTATCGATGTACAGAAGGACGAGATCGACCTTGCAAAAGAGAGCCTTATCTCTGGCATAGGGATACGTGCAATCGTGAAAGGCGCAGTTGGCTTTTCAAGCACTAATGACCCTTCGCGCGCAGAAGAGGCATCCATCCTGGCAGTGAAATCTGCCCGTGTCAGGAAAGGAGACACTGAGTGGTCTGGTCTTCCTGAGAAAAAAAAGTGTCCTGTCGTCAGGGACATCCTCGACAGAAAGCTTGTGAACATCGACATCGAGTCCTGTATAGAGCATACAGCACAGATGATAGAAGGAGCAAAAAGCATACCTTCGGTATCCCCAACGTCCGGGAATTTCATGAGCCTGAACTCTACAACGCTAATTCTTAATTCCAATGGAGTTGAGGTTGAAGAGGAGGATTCTTTTGTCAATGCTTCCATAGATACAACCACAAAAGGCGCGGAAATATCCACAGGATCTGAATTTGACGCATCAAGGATGCTTGACATCGATTTTTATAGTATAGGAAAAACCGCAGCGCTTCTTGCTTCCAGGTCTCAGAACGGGGTGAGTGTCGGAACCGGTGACATGATCGTGCTCCTTGAACCCATGGCTTTTGCTGACATCATTGAGAATACTTTCCTGACATCACTGAACTCAGATAACGTACAGAAAGGAAGGTCAGCTCTCACCGGAAAAATTGGAAGCCTGATAGCGCATGAAAAATTATCACTTATAGACGACGGCACACTTTCAGGCGGAATAGGTACAGCATCATCAGACGATGAAGGGACGCCGTCAAGAATAAATGAGCTTTTGAAGAACGGCACGCTTAATTCATTCATTTACGACTGCTATACTGCGGGAAAAGAGAAAAGAGAAAGCACTGGAAACGCGGTGCGCGGCTCGTTCACCTCCACGCCGTCAATAAGTATCCGAAACCTTATCGTTGATTACCCGACATCAGATATTTTAAGCGAAACAAAAGATGGCGTGATCGTCAATTCCGTGATCGGAGCCCATACGGCAAATCCCATATCAGGCGACTTTTCAGTGGAAGCCAGGAATTCTTTTTTGATAAGGGACGCAGAGGTGGCGTCGCCCATAAAGTCGATGATGATATCAGGGAATATCTTTGAGCTGCTGAAAAACATCGACGGCGCAGGAAAGGATTTAAGAAGAGTGGGTAATATCATCACACCGACACTGAAGGTCTCGAAAATGAAGGTAATCGGGTAACAGCGTTAATAAATTCTTCAAGTTGATGACGCGCCTCTTCCTCACGCATCTGCTGCGGTGGATGCTTCATGAAATATGCACAAGCAGGTAATATCGGGCCTCCGATCTTCCTGTCCATTGCGATCTTTGCCACGCGGACGGCGTCCACAACCACTCCGGCGCTGTTCGGGCTATCCTCCACCGACAACTTGAGGTCAAGATTAGCAGGTACATCTCCAAACAGTTTGAAATCTATCTTCAGGTGGCATATCTTGTTGTCTTTAAGGCTGTCGATGCACCCGTTGGGTCCTGCATACACATACGCGTCGTAAGGTATCTGCGATGACACGGATTCGGTCTTTGAGATCTTCTTGGACTTAAGCCTTGACTGGTCAGTCATATTCCTGAAATCCGTATTCCCTCCAACGTTTAACTGATACGTGCTGTCTATCTTTGCCCCACGATCGATTATCATCTGGGTCAGGGTGCGGTGAACAATTGTGGCGCCGACGAGGCTTTTTATGTCATCCCCAATGACGGGGAGACCTGCATTGAGGAACTTATCAGCCCACTGCCTGTCTGATGCGATGAATACAGGGATGCAGTTTATAAATGCGCATCCTGCCTCCAGTGACTGTTCAGCATACCATTTGACCGCTTTCTCAGAACCAACTGGCAGGTAATTTATTAAAACATCAGCCTTAGATTTTTTTAAAACAGATGCGACATCTACCGGTTCCTGCGTATCATCCACACGGAAATAATCCTCCATGTGAGGCGCAACTCCGTCAAGAACCTGCCCTTTCATAACCTCAATACCCAGTTCAGGAATATCTGAAAACTTTTTTGTACAATTCGGTTCGGAAAAAAGAGCATGAGAGAGGTCTTTACCTACTTTTCTTTTGTCAACATCAAATGCCGCCACTGGTTTTATATCCGATATCAGATAGCATCCAAGGGAATTATGCATAAGACCTGGAATTAGGTCGTCAGAAGCATTTACGTTTTTATAGTACTCAAGTCCCTGAACCAGTGATGACGCGCAATTACCTGCACCTATGATTGCTATTCTAATGCCTTCCATTTTAATACCCTTTCTGTCATAACTTTTATTTGACTTAAAAGTTGTTATTTAAGTGTTCCTTTGACATACGCGATTCTCTGGAAAACTGTAAAGTAAGAAATTACTGTTACCAGAAGAACAGCCCAGTTTACCATGTTAATGAACGCGCCAAATATCAGTATCAACATCCTGACCGCTCGTTCTCCAACACCAACTGAAGCAGTGGTTCCGGCAGCCTCTGCTCGTGCTCTTGTATAGCTTACCATTAACGAGCCCACTATTGCCAGTGAGCCTAGGAACCAATCGGGAAACAAACCAGAAAACAGTGGAAACGCGGTCAGACCTCCATACATCGCTCCTATCAGCACAGCAGCATCCGCAAACCTGTCGCAGACCGAATCAAGAAAACCCCCAAAATGGGTCGTCCTGCCATTTTCACGAGCGACTGCCCCGTCCAGGGCGTCAAAGATGCCGCTAAGGAGCAGAATTGATCCTGCCGCTAAGACTTCACCTCGTGCAAAATAAACTGCCGCTGCAATGCTTATTAACAGACCCAGAAGAGTCAGTGTGTTTGGATTTACTCCAACGATCTTTTTTGCGAACGGTCTGAGTAAATCACTGAAAACCGGTTTTATTTTATCGAGCATTTGTTTTCTATTGCCTTGCGAGATAATCAATATTGCTTCAGTCTATTTTATGCTTTTAATCAGGACGTAGACAAAGCTTATCATAATTATAGAGAGCAATAACCCGAAGAACCTCTGAACATCTGAGATTATAGAATAGTTTTTTAAAAATATTTTTGATATCCATGATACTTTTATAGCCTAATAGACATCTATTAAATAAATGTTTATGATACTATGAATCTAAAAGACAGGAAAATACTACAAACAATACAGGATGGTATCCCAATAGCCCCTGAACCTTTCAAACAGGTGGCAAAAGAGCTTGGAATATCCGAAGATGAAGTTATAAGCAGGATGGCCGGAATGATAAAAGATGGCACTATACGGCGTTTTGGGGCATCTATCGGGCATCGGGCGATCGGAATAACTGCAAACGCTATGTGCACATGGGACGTGCCTGATGATAAGGTTGAAGAAGTGGGCGCGATCATGGCGGGTTTTGCAGAGGTCACGCACTGTTACGAACGCCCGCGTTATCCGGGCTGGAAATATAACCTTTTTACTATGATACATTCCTATTCGCGCCAAGAATGCGAAAAAGTGGCAAAGGAAATATCCCTTGCGACAGGAATAAGGGATTACAGCATTCTTTTCAGCGAAAAAGAGTTTAAAAAGACCGGTGTAAGGTTATGAAACAGTTCCTCCCCCTGATACTTGATCTGGCAGGAAAGGAAGTGGTCATATTTGGAGGAGGAAAGGTAGGGGAACGGAAAGCCCTGTTCTTTTCAGGGGCGGCAGAAGTTACTGTTATCAGCAGGGATTTCACCTCATCTCTTGAGGGGCATTATAAGGACGGAAAAATAAAGCTTATAAAGGTTAAAGACCTCAATGATAATGAAAGTCTCAGGTACATGAAAAACGCTTTTATTGTTATACCGGCAACCAGCGATGCAATTTTGAATGATAACATCGCTTCCATTGCAGAAAAGAACGGAAAGCTTGTCAACAGGGTTGATGACATGGGGGATGTCATCGTCCCATCTGTCATCAGGCAGGGGGATATCGTGATCGGGATATCAACTCTAGGCCACAGCCCTGCGCTTTCCAAATTCATAAGGCAGAGGCTCGAAGATGTTATTACACCCCAATTCGCGCAGATGGCCAGGCTCCAGAATGAATTCCGGGAAATGCTGAAGACGCAGGTCAAAGACCAGAAAGAACGCAGCGAGATACTGTGGAACATCATTAATGATAATGATGTATGGGAAGCATTTAACGAATCTTATGAAAAAGCATATAAGCTAGCTTTAAAACATATAGTACAGGATAGGAAAACGTTATGACTGAAATATCCAGCATGCTTATCACGCATACAAAGGCGAGCATAGAAGAGATGGAAGGCGCGTGGCACGGAGGGGTCGAGCATCTATTAATGCGTCTTAAAATGCACGAACTCGTTGAGGAGTGCGCAGTTCTAAAAACCTGCAACCGCGTCGAAGTGTATGTCGTTTCGCCCAAAGGAAGCAAGGTGCTTTTTGAGTTCGCAAAACACATGAAAGTTTCATCGAGGATAGTTGATTTTCTTGACCATGAAGAGTCGTTGAGGCACCTTTTACGGCTGACCTGCGGTCTTGAATCCATGATAGTAGGGGAAGACCAGATACTCGGTCAGGTAAAAGAATTATACGCGCTTGCGAAGAAAGCTGAATCCACAGGCAAGACACTCGATACAGCCTTTGGCAAAGCCATCCAGGTGGGGAAGCGCATAAGGAATGAGACCGGTATTAATAAAGGTTCGGTCTCTATTGGTTCTGCAGCCGTGGAACTTGCAGAAAATACCCTTGGAGGGTTGAGTGGAAAAACGGTAATGGTCATTGGAGCAGGTGAGATGGGAACGCTTGTTGCCAAAGCGCTTTCCAATAAGAACATCAAAGTAATTTATGTTTCGAACAGGACTTTTGAGCGCGCTGAAGCTCTGGCGTGTGAGTTGAACGGAAGGGCCGTGAAATACGAAGCTATCGAAAATTTCATCCCAAAGTCAGATGTTATAATAAGCGCTACTTCTGCGCCGCATTTTGTCCTGACACGTGAATTGATTTCCCGCGTTATGGAAGAACGTAAAAATGAGATCATGCTTATAGATATCGGCAATCCCAGGAATATCGAGAGCAGCGTGGGGGAAATACCTGATGTCAGGCTCTTTAACATCGATAACCTGAAAAGCATCAGCGATACGAACCTTTCAAAGAGGAAAGAGGAAGCCAGGAAAGCAGAGGCGCTTATCGAGGAAGAACTGGAATTGCTTAATAAACAGTACAAGCGCCAGCAGGCTGACTGGATAATTTCAGCGCTTTATTCAAGTATCGAACAAATAAGGAGAAAAGAATGCGAGGAAGCAATAAATAAACTCAAGTCGAGGCATACAATCGGGGATAGTGAGCGCATGGTGCTTGATGACATGACACATTCATTTGCCAACCAGATCCTGGCAGAACCTACCAAGATACTCCGCTGCGCTGCGGAGCATGACGATGAAAGATTCCTGGATACTGTGGCAGAACTATTCCAGTTGAATGGCGCAAAAGGAAAAAAGAATCCTGAGAGGGTATAGTCCTCAGAGAAAAGAATCTGAGAGGGACAGATTTATATAGAGAATTTACATATTATATATAGGTGTTCGAATGAGGCTCAGCAAAACAAACATTTTTCTGATTGGTGTCGTGCCAATTATCTTTGGGTTGATCATACTATACAACTATTTCGTTTCTATAGATAATCTACTCCCATTGGGTCTGACCGTTTCTAAGGTACATGACCAGCTTGTAGTTATAGGTATAGCAGGTTTTTTAGGATTGTCTATATACTGGAGTATCCTTGTGTATTACATTTATATGATGCAGGAGAACGAACTCCTTATTCAAGACAACTTCAACCAGCTTGCAGGCAGCGGTACAAAGCATCTGGAAAACGCCAAAAACCTGATTGGACAGGTGTTGGATGATATCAAGACAAGCGAAAAATTGAAATTATGATCGCAGCGGAGAAATACTCCGCGTACATTATTTTTGAGAGTTATTAATATTATTATTCGGATTTTATTATCCTTACCTCGAGTTATTTATCCTGAATAAATAAATCAGAAGATCATTCCTCTCCAAGCGTATCTACTGACATATTTATTGCGATCTCAGCAATATCCCCGATGTAACTTGCTACTCTCCCGAAGCTGTCAAGCATTGTCTTTTGCAATATGGCTGACTTGACATTCCCCGGGAGCAACAGTTCTCCTGACAGATCAGTATGGGCTTTCTTGATATCCTTGAGTTCCATGAATATCTTCTCAGCCTTTTCGATGTCTCTTGTGAACAGCGCGTTCATTGATTTTTCAAATATCGTTACCAGGCTGTTATTAAGCCTGACAAAATCAGCCATAACTATGCTTTTCTGGACTTCAAGAAGCTGGATATAGCTTTTAGATATGTTCTCTATGTGGTCTGCTATCCTCTCAAGCACCTTGACCGCTATCCTGTAACCAAGACAGTCCCTCTGGCGCTCGATCCCAAGTTTCTCTGCAACCTGTGGATATTCCACAGCGCTCTTAAGCTGCCTCACTACAAGGAAATACAGCCGGTCTATCTCCCGCTCCCTAACCATCACGTCTTTTGCAAGCCCAATATCGCCTGTTTTGAGAGATTTACCAAGGTCAAGGAGCATCGACCTGTTTATGGAGTACATCCTCTGAAGTATCTGCATTGTGGTCATGCGCCTGTAATCCACCATTATCTCAAGCGTCATGGAGTCATTCGTATCTTCAAGTATCTCGATGCCTATCAGGTAGTCCAGCATCTTGCGTATGCTCTTCCTGTATGGAAGATGGTCTTTCCTGTCAAGCTTTATCCTGATAGTATCATAACCAACAAGATACAATGCGATTATTATGCGTTCAAGCGCATCGCCTGAAATCATCTGTGATATCCTGACCTCTTTTGTCGTAGGCTTTTTCTCGCTGATGCTTGCCCCAACAAGCAGCGAGCCCCCCTGTTCTGTTACTACAAGTGAGTCGCCTGCTTTCAGGTCGGTCTTTTTTACCCATTTCTTTGGCAGGGAGATCACATAGGTCGAGCCGCCGCTTACGTAAACTTTACGGGTTTCCATGTTTTATCATTATTCTACTGATATTTTATGGTATATATAGGAATTGTGGATAAAATATGTATTTTTCAGAACTCCATATCCTGCCCCTCAAACATAGGTAAACAATATATATATATACCACCAAGTAGCCAAAAAATCACATGGAGGAAATTATGGAACAGTTATTGTACTCAGCCCCGCTTGCGGGCATTATCGGACTTGTTTTCGCATTGTATCTTGTTTCGTATATATTGAAACTTGATGCAGGTACAGAGAAGATGAAAGCCATCGCCTCTGCCATACAGGAAGGCGCAATGGCTTACCTTAACCGGCAGTATAAGACCGTAGCGGTGATCGCGGCCATACTTGCTATATTGATCTGGCTGGCTATCGGATGGGAAACAGCCGCTGGATTCGTCCTCGGCGCTGTAATGTCAGCCGCAGCCGGGTATCTGGGCATGAACATCTCGGTGAAAAGCAACGTGCGCTGTGCCAATGCAGCCAAAGAAGGCATGGCGAAAGCGCTTGATGTGGCGTTCAAGGGAGGCGCTGTCACGGGGATATCAGTTGCAAGTCTGGCTCTGCTTGGTGTAAGCGGATTATTTATCGCGTTTGGCGGGGATGTCCAGGATGTCGATAAAGTGGTTGGGTTCGGATTTGGCGCTTCACTTATCAGTCTTTTCGCAAGGATCGGCGGCGGCATATTTACAAAAGCAGCAGATGTGGGTACTGACCTTGTGGGAAAAGTGGAAGCAGGAATTCCTGAAGACGACCCGCGAAATCCCGGTGTAATAGCTGACAACGTGGGAGATAACGTGGGCGACTGTGCAGGTATGGCTGCTGACCTCTTTGAGACCTATGCCGTCACGGCGCTTGGCGCGATGCTCATCGGTGTGACTGTAATGAATGAATTTCCAAATGCTGTCATATATCCCCTGACACTTGGCGCGGCAGCCATCATTGCATCCATCATCGGGATATTCTTTGTAAAGCTTGGTAAGTCGGGCAATATTATGGGAGCGATGTATAATGGAGCGATCGTTGCAGGATTAATATCGCTGATATTGTTCTATGTGATCACGGATGTGATGATGAACGATATCCGCCTCTTTTTCAGCGCACTTATTGGTCTTGGCGTTACTGCAGCAATGATACTTATCACAGAATATTACACGGCAACGACCCATCAACCTGTGAAAGATATAGCCAATGCCTCGGTGACAGGTCCGGGAACAAATGTAATTACCGGTCTTGCAGTTGGTCTGCAGAGTACGGCGCTGCCTGTGATCGTAATATGTGCAGGCATCCTGTCCTCATATTTAATAATGGGCGGTGCTTCCAACCCCGCACTTGGATTATATGGTATTGCAATAGCAGCAGCTGCCATGCTCTCTGTCACGGGAATTATCATCGCGATCGACGCTTATGGACCAATAACAGATAACGCCGGCGGTATCGCTGAAATGGCAGACCTGCCAAAGGAAGTCAGGGATATAACAGATCCTCTTGATGCAGTGGGAAATACCACAAAGGCGGTAACAAAAGGATATGCCATAGGTTCTGCTGCGCTTGGCGCACTTGCACTTTATGCAGCATACAGCAGTGAGGTTAACAAACTGCTTGAAAAATCTCCTGAACTGATAGGCAATTTACCTGTTGTTATGGTTGGAGGTAAACCAGAACTGATGCTTAACCTTTCAGACCCGATGGTTCTTGTGGGTTTACTCATTGGTGGAATGATACCATTCCTTTTCACAAGCTTCCTGATGGGAGCTGTGGGGCGTGCTGCGACCACTATAGTAACAGAGATCAGGCGGCAGTTCAGGGAGATAAAAGGGATCATGGAAGGAACTGGAAAGCCGGATTACGGGCGCTGTGTGGATATCGTAACAATAGCGGCACAGAAAGAAATGATAATCCCCGGGCTTCTTGCTGTGTTATCCCCTCTTGTTGTGGGTTTTATCTTCGGCCCCGTTGCGCTGGGAGGTCTGCTCATCGGCGTAATTATTTCAGGTCTCTTGCTTGCACTTATGATGACAACAGGCGGCGCAGCATGGGATAATGCCAAGAAATATATCGAGTCAGGGAACCTTGGCGGAAAGAGACT
>JAHIFK010000256.1 GCA_018900975.1 Methanobacteriota archaeon | reverse complement strand
CCAAGGATATCTTATATTGAACCCCGCCATAGGCGGCGCCTCACCGGGGTCTGGGGTCGCAACCCCAGCGCCGTTAAGATAGTATTGACCGAAAGTGTTAATAGTACGCTAATCCTGTCGGATTTGTAGCTCTGTAATTGCTTCGGCTTGTCCGGGCGCCGCCAATTGAATAATTAGAATGTGATATTAGGTTTTCTGCCCCCCATCTTCGAGCGCATGTCTCCCCACCCATATTGAGCCAAAACCCCCACTTTCCCTAATCCGCCTCATAGCCCACGGCTGGGATGAAGAGAAGCAGGAGTGGGTATTCAGGATGTGCGCTCTATGTACCATGTATAAAATCGAAAATCGTAAATCTTATACTACAATAAGACTTTCAAGATTTAAAAATAGCAGTGATAATGTGATTAAAAGGATAAGAGAACTCGCTAAAAAAGAAGCTATAGAATTTACACATCATGCAAGAACACAAATGTATAAGCGTAAAATTGTTTCCAGGCAAGTGAAACAATGTTTAGTTAAGGGTAGAATAATAGAAGAATATGGGGATGATAAACCATATCCAAGCTTTTTACTCTGTGCGAAACTCGATCAAAAATATCTACATGTTGTATGTTCTGTTGCTGAGAAAGAGTTATTTATAATCACGACCTATTATCCAGATGAAGATTTATGGATAGCACACAAGAAACGAAAATGACTCTACAATGTCCTATCTGTGGAGGACAATTAAAAAAGGATAAGATTCGAGAAGACGTATGGGTAGAGCGTGAACTATTAGTTATTGATAACTTGCCCGCCAAAGTGTGCCTGCATTGCGGTGAGTCTATAGTTGATTACAATACTATGGAAAAAATCGAAAAAATAATTGAAAAATTCAAACATAAAGAAATTGCCAGCACCAAATTTGCAGCATATGAAATCGATGCAATGGCGACAGCTCCAGTGTAATGGTGTAGATATCGTCAAAAAATCAAGAAATGGAAGCTGCCTCGATAACGTATCGGTGCCGGAAATTTAATAATTACAATGAGATATATGTTGTTAAGCCCCCTTCCATCGAGCACTTACCTCTTCCCCTCCCTGCGCTCAAACCCCACCTTCGTTCTTCATAAAAACCAAGGGCTGCGATGAGGAGAAGCAGGAGTGGTCCCTTCAATGGAAACCTGTCGCCTGAGTTCACGTAGGAGGATGTGGTGGAGGGGAGGACGATCGCGGCTGATGGGAGCAGGATGGAATGAGGCTGCATGGGAACCTGTTGGCGCCGGGGATTTAATATTTTTAAAGTTATACTAATCGTATCTGCGTTCATCCGCGTTCATCTGCGGTTCCTCTATTATCCCGCTGCCTGCATCCTCGCCAGCATGGCTTTTATCTCGGCAACCCCACTCTACTGCCAGCGCCGCAATTCCTGTTTGGGCAGACCTTTATCCCTTAATCTCACTGATAACGATCCTCCCTTTATCGAATGAAGCAAACAACTGATTACCCATCTTTTCAGCAATGTCTTCTGGAAGTACAATTGTCAATATATTCTTCTCCCGCTCTATTCTGTAAACAAACTTTGCATGTAGTCCCTCTGGTACTTCCACCCATTCATCTTCTGGGAGAGATTCCAAATCTTCTATACTTTCGATTTTTACTTTTTGCATATTTATATTATTTTCCCCTTTTCGTATATAACTTCTTCTCTGCCCGTGTTGCGTCCCTTGCAGTAATAACCTTGTATTTGTCTTTTTCCAATTTTAAAACAACAAACAGAATCCTTCCATAGGCTTCTCCTATCACTTCTTTTAACTTTTCTCCATTCCTTGAGGTATTCCGTATCAGAATCATCCCATTCACAGCGATCTCCACTTCCTTTTCAGAGACATTATGTTTGGTTATGTGCTCCAATGATTTACAATCCCACTCGATTAAAATCTCACGTTTCATAATTGTTTGCTCACAATCTAAGTTGTAAGTGATAAGATAATCACATTATCTATCGCAACCTGTATCCTTGTATACATATCCTGCCGCCCCCGCGCCGCCAGTCACCATGCATTTCATGCCTGTAAAATTGAACTGACATTACTTAAAATCTTCTCTCAAAGCTCAAATAATGTGATAATAAATCCTGTCAAATCCTGTCGATAATCACAATATACAGGCTGCATCTGCGTTTATCGGCGTTCATCTGCGGTTTTTTACGGTCTATGGTTGTTTCGTCTTCCTATTGGCGCCAAGAATTGAATATTTATGGTGTGATACATATGTTGTTTCGCCCCCCTCATCGAATGCTTGCCTTCCCCCCTCCCAGCGCTCAAACCCCACCTTCCCTCTGCATGAAAACCAGGGCTGCAATGAACAGAACCCAGGAGTGCCTCCTGCGGAAACCTGTCGCCTGAGTTCACATGGGAGGATGTGGTGGAGGGGAGGACGATCGCGTCTGATGGGAGCAGGCAATAGAATGAAGTTTATCTGGTTATTGCCATTCTAAGGTTGCGTGGGGAACGCATCGGCGCCGGGGATTTTTAGAGTGATTAAATAAAAGGGTGCTTTACACCGCAAAGGACGCAAAGAGCGCAAAGCAGAGCAGCAAAAACGGGAACACGGATGACACGGATCAGACGGATTTTCACAGATCCGATATCCGTGTTCATCCGTGTCATCCGCGCAATCCGTGTTCTATCGTCGGTCTCTTGACCAGTTGTGTCTGTATGTTATTTATTTGCTTATTTTTTTTATTGCTCGGTAGTCATTTCGGCTTCCGTTAAGCGCCAATATATAAATATTTACTATGTGATACTTATGTTATCCCGCCCCCTTCATCGAATGCTTGCCTTTCCCCCTCCCTGCGCTCAAACCCCACCTTCGCTCTGCATGAAAACCAGGGCTGCAATGAGCAGAAACCAGGAGTGCTCCCTTCGATGGAAACCTGTCGCCTGAGTTCACATGGGAGGATGTGGCGGAGGGGAGGACGATCAAGGCTGATGGGAGCAGGCAATAGAATGAAGTTTATCTGGTTATTAATTCTGAGGTTGCTTCGGGAGCACACTGGTGCCATCAATTTAATATTTGCAATGTTATAATATGATGCAAGCTATCTCTCAGCGAGTTTTTCAAGGATTTTCTCAAGGCGCTGGTTATGCTCATCCATACGCTTATTATGTTCATCCATCTTCATTGAGTGGTTTTTCATCCACTGGTTGTGTTCTCTCTGCTCTATTACGAATTTTCCGAGAGTGTTATCCATGCTATTCAAAGACCCTTTCATTTCTCCAAGAGTGCCTTTCATCTCTCCAGTATCACTTTTTATTCCATCAAGATAATCTAAACCAATATCGAATTTTTTGCTGAATTCATAATAGTCGTCAGTTGCCACCCTGCTGAATACAGAGGGTAAATAAAGTTCCTCATGGATTTCCTTTTTTTCAATGCTCTCGATATCAGACTTTGCAAATTCTTTAATACTATTTATGAAAGCATCTACCGACTTCTGAAGACCTTCACATGCAATCTTAACGCTTCCATCAATATCAT
>JAHIFK010000255.1 GCA_018900975.1 Methanobacteriota archaeon | reverse complement strand
GCGGTTTCGTTTCTTCAAATTCCATAGCATTCATAGTCTCCTTAAGCCAGAACAACAGTTGACACCTGAACAAAACACCCCCCCATAAAAACACCAACCCCAGCCTCCCACCTGCTCCAAACCCCACCGTGCCTCTCTGCTCCTGCATCAAGAGAACGGAAAGCGTACCTGCGAAGTGCCCAGTTCCCCGGCAGCCGCGATCCTGACACAGGCGAACCGGAAGGCGCCCCGGTATGATGCGGCATTCCGGTCACATGTATGCTTTAATTTCGATGTGATGCGGTTGCATGGGGGCATATCGGCGCCGGAGGATTAATATTTAAAGAGTGATAAATGTGCGGCGCCTGCGATTTCTTTGGACAAAGCATTAAATCTGCGTTCATTAATGCCGAAACCCTGCGGGGTCTCGATTCACAAACAATACATATGCCCTCTAGATAAACGGTTATATTAAATATCTTGATAGCTGATATAATATTAATGGTGAAAAAACCTGTTTACCTCGATGTTTGCGCTTTATGCAGACCTTTCGACGATCAGGACTATATGAGAATAAGGCTGGAAACAGAGGCATTAAACCTGATATTATCAAAAATAAAACAAAGCAAATACAGGTTATTGGTATCTCCTGTCCACTTTAAGGAAATTGGCGCCATTGAGGATAACTTTGAACGTATAGAATTGCAGACAATCCTGGAGAAATTAGGAGAACCTGTTATAGTGAAAAAGGCGCAAACGCGAACAAGGGCTGAAGAATTGGTTAATCTGGGTTTTGGTGTAGCTGATACCGCACATGTTGCTTTTGCAGAAATGGCAGGAGCTTTTTTTATAAGTTGTGATAATAAGCTGATTAAAAAATGCTTAAATCACAAAATAAAAGTATGGTGTGGCAATCCGGTTGCCTTTTGCGAGATGGAGGATTTAAGATGAACACTGTAAAATACATGAATGAAGAAGTTGTAATAAAAAAAGCAATTGGGATACTAATTAAGGAATTAGGCCCTGTAGAAGCTATTCGATTTATTACCATGCCAAAAATAAAAAGAATGGAAAGTGTGAGACGTCATAGAGAGTGGCAGAAAATGCTGAACAAAGATAATTTTTTTGATGATGTCTTTGCTGAAGAATAAATTCGAGGTTTTTCCAGATATTTGGTTGATGTAAGCATGACCCCATCAAATCTTTCTTGGATCCCTAATCTCCCCGTACATCGCGCTTGCAGCCGCGATACTGAACACAGGCGAATCGGAAGCCGCCCCGGTATGATGCGGCATTCCGGTCACATGTATGCTTTGATTTTGATGTGAAGCGGTTGCTTGGGAGCATATCGGCGCCGGGGGATTAATATTTCAAGAGTGATAAATGTGAGGCGTTTGAGTTCGTTTTGAGTTCGTGCGAGTTAGTTGTTAATTCTTTTCATACCAGATCACAGTTATTTGCGGGCTGACAGGTGCTGCAAAATATTATCTATTGCATCAGCCAGATTTTTCTTATTGTCAAATCCTTCAACTAACTTCTGAAGCTCATCTTCGTCTAATTTTCCATGCTCCTTCACGAACCCCGTTATATTCGGAATCGCCCTCACAATATTGTCCACTATAGTCACATTCGCCCACTGCGATGTTCTTGAAAGCGGGTTGAGGTCGATAGCGATAACGATTTTTCCCATATCCGTAAGTGCTTTGCACCTGTCCCCATCCTCCAGTGGCACAAGCACAACTTCAGCGCTGAAGATGCCGCTGCTATCCACTTTTGCTCGCTCATGCTCTATGCTGGGTATCAGGGCATCACTCTTAGTGCATATACTTTTAGCACCCTTTGCACGCAGATGCCTGATGATCGCATTGACCCGTTCTTCTGTCCTGTAGAACAGGTTCACCTCAAGCGGCGCATTAACAGCCTCGCTCAACCGTATTATCTCTTCAGGAACAAGCGCTGCAACGTTGCCATTAACAGAGATTACTGGTCTTTTTGCCAGAAGCATCATGGCAGCGGCTACCTTTTCCGCATGAAGCGCGCCGAATGTGGTTTTTTCTCCAAGTAGATAGTCAAAAGCCTCCCCGCGTCCCTGTGCGATAAGCCCCTGCGTCCCTGTTATTCCCTGTCTTACACCCTCAACTATTTTGTCACGCGTCATAAGGGAAACGTATCTCGGGTGGCTTTTCGGTATCATAACAGATGCCCCCCCGCATGGCTTATCCTGCTCTTTTTGACCTCTCCGAACTCTGAAAGCGCCCCGTTATCATTTATTGAAAAAACAGTATCTCCAAGCATCGCCTGGCTTGCAAGTCCGCCTGATGCTTCCACAGCCTCGATAGCGTCCCTCACCTTCGTGCTCATCATGTCTATTTGCTTTGTGAACGCGCAGGACTGCCGGAAAAAGTTCTCTAGTGTGGGTTTTTTTATGAGTTCTTTTAGCCTTAGCCTGCCTGCTTTATTGATGCTTTTCTTTTTTATCCCGTCAGATAAAACAGACCGCGTTGATATTTCGCCAAAACTAACCCAGGAAATAATTTCGTTACTGCACGGTATCCTGTCGATCCTCCCGACCGGAGGGATACCTGCATGTTTCCTTATATCGATGCCTCCGCACGTCATTCCTGCCACATCGCCAAGACCTGTCCGGTTTTTCACATCTGCAACATGCGCGGCATTCGCAAGGTCGTTGAATGTTAGACCCAGGGAGAGAGCTTAGTTCACAGCCAGCGCAGCGCTAAGAGCCCCGGCCGCACTTGGCCGGAACCCGGCGCTGGCCGGGATGCCAAGGTGGGTATCCACAAGGACATGCTGTGTGGTCAGGAGTCTTATCGCAG
>JAHIFK010000254.1 GCA_018900975.1 Methanobacteriota archaeon | reverse complement strand
TGGATTCGAGGTCATCCGCGGCATCAGGGGACCAGATTATTCTAACCATTTCTTCAATCTTTCTTTAACTGCGTTATGTTCTTTCCCCTTATTTTTGTCAAGTGCCTGCAAGCCAGCATCAACTTTCTGCCTGAAATACAGCTCAGCCATGATATCCTCAACTGAAGTGGTATCCGGCATTCTATGGATCATCTGGATCACTGAGTCTTTTACGGTTTCCATGGTTACCTCTTTTAAAAAATATGCTTTAATTATTAATAAGTGTATCCTTACTTATTTTTCAGAAATGTAACATTTCACTCATCCCTCTAAACACCTCAAAATCAACAGGATTCAATATCCTCTTAAGGTCATCGGGGTCTATCTTCAAAGCTCTGAGTCGCTTCGATCAGGGCAGCACGTGCGCTTTTAGGCTGCACGGGACATGTCGGCGCCGGAATTGAATATTTTTTAAGTGATATATGCTTATCTACAGGCGGATTCGGGCAGGGTGAGTACAGGTTCATCGATATTAATTTACAGGATTATTTTTTCTTCCATCGGGCTGCCGTGGCTCCGGCAAAGGCTCCGGCGCAGGCTGGTAGAAGAGGTAATGAATAGATAACCAGCCATCCAACGCTTCCCAGGATGCCATCTTTAAATCCAGCGCGTGCAATATTGAAAAATATCCAGGCGATCCATGGAAGAGTTAGCCAGATACCCCACTGCCATGATAACTTTGGGCTGAGATATCCGATAATGAGGTTTGATATCATCTTTTGCTGGAATTTTAATCATTTTTCATAACTTCTCTTTTCCGACCATCTTCAGCCCCTCACGCACCAGCCCGTAATTCCTCTCATCTTTATACCTCATCAACGCCCTCTGTATCCTCTTCTCCCTCCCTTTCGCAACATGCACCTGTTTCATCGTGAAAGGATTAATACCCGTATAATACATGCACGTCGAGGCCGTCATCGGCGTGGGTGTGAAATCCTGCACCTGTTCAGTGTAGAGATTGTTATCGCGTATGTACTCAGCCAGTTCAACCATGTCCTCTACAGTGCAGCCCGGATGACCTGACATAAAATATGGAATAATGTATTGCTCTTTTCCAATCTTCTTGTTTTGGGCGGTGAATTTCTTCCTGAATTCATCGAACACAAGCCTTGAAGGCTTATGCATCATATCTGTTACCAGACCTGATACATGTTCTGGCGCAACTTTGAGCTGCCCGCTGACATGATGCTCGACCAGTTCAGAAAGGTAACCTGAGGTGTCTGCGAGGACAAGATCATAGCGTATTCCTGAGCCTATGAACACTTTTTTCACGCCCGGTATCTCGCGAAGGCGGCGCAGGAGTTCGACCTGCTTCTGATGGGAGGTATCAAGGTTCTTACATATTGGATGGGTACATATCTTATCTACACATGCGCCCTTTCTATCCCACTGGTCGCAGTGCATCGAGTACATATTAGCAGTTGGTCCGCCCACGTCCTGCACGATGCCCTTAAAATCCCTCATTTTTGTCATCCTTTGCACTTCCCGAACCATTGATCCGATGCTCCTGCTCTGTACAATTCTCCCCTGGTGATGCGTCAGGGCGCAGAAAGAGCAGGATGCAAAGCATCCCCTGTGGCTAACTATGGAGAATTTCACAGGAGAAAGCGCAGGTATTGTTTTATTATAAGACGGATGAGCCATCCGGGCATAAGGCAATTCATAAACATGATCAAGTTCCTCCGTGCTAAGAGGCATTGCAGGCTTATTCTGGATAATAACGGTCTTTGGATGCGCCTGTGCCACAGGTCTTCCCCTCACAGGGTCCTGCTCCTGATAATGAAGGTTGAAAGCTTTTGCGTAGAGCATTTTATCCTGTGAGACATCGGTGAAGGACGGAAGCTCGACATAACCATTATGGCTCATCGAGCGCCACTTGCTTATTTCAGTCTTGATGACAGTGCCTGCCACATCTGTAATATCTCTTATGTTCCCTCCTTTTGAGAGGCGTGAAGCGATCTCGACTATCTGTCTTTCTCCCATCCCGAATACCAGAATATCCGCCGGTGAGTCAGCAAGTATGGAACGGCGCACGGAGTCTGACCAGTAATCGTAATGAGCAAAGCGCCTCAGGCTTGCCTCGATCCCGCCAAGGACGATGGGGGTATCTGGAAAAACCGAATGAAGTTTGTCTGAATATACTATTGCCGCCCTGTTCGGTCGAAGCCCTCCTTTTCCTCCGGGTGAATAAACATCATCACTTCTTATCTTCAGGTTCGCCGTATAATTATTTACCAGGGAATCCACGTTCCCTGAAGTGATTCCAATGAACAGGCGCGGCTTTCCAAGCTTCGCAAGATCAGCATCGCTTTTCCAGTCTGGCTGCGCAATTATGCCCACGCTGTAACCAGCATCCCACAGCACCCTTCCTATCACCGCGGCGCCGAACGAAGGGTGGTCAACATAGGCATCGCCGGTCACCAGGATCACGTCGAACTCATTGATACCGAGAGCTTGCGCTTCTTTCAGTGACATTGGAAGGAAACCGGGTTGTTTACTCATGACAAGTTAAGACTGATATTATTAAGGTTTGAGAGATTGTCGGAAAAGTACATAAGGTTTATTTGTGCCCAAGAGCGCTTGGCTCTTCTCCGCCATGCCAGGATTTCCTTGGGCGCATTTTCACAAGGTGGGCAGACTCGGATGTATCATCGATGATCAGCGCGGCTCCTTTCTCAGCCCCCATCTTTTTCAGGTGGTCGCTTATCCCCTCGCGCATGTATGTCGGGTGTATCGCCTCAAGGGCGATAATATCATCCTGCGCTGTCAGCCGGTGGCATATTATAATATCGCTCTGGGACATCACATCTGAATGAAGAGCAGCTGGTCTTTGTGTGGCAAGAACCATAGAAAGCCCTGGCTGCCGCCCCTGCCTCAGCCATTCGTTAACAAGAACTCCAGTCGCCGGTGTCTCGCCATCACGCGGCAGGAACATGTGCGCTTCATCAAGGAACAGCCAAACCATCGGCATTCCTTTTTCAGCAGAAATACCTCCCATCTCTCTCCTTTCGTATGCCCGTCTTGCTTTTATGCGTTCCTCATAGATCCTTTTCCCCAGCATCTTGACTGCAATAGCCCTGATGTTCTGGTTTTCAAGAGAACTCAGGTCAAGTATGACCACTCTTCCCCCCTTTAGCATATCTGAAACACCGGATTCGTTTTCGTCAAAGATGCCCCAGGAGCGAGCGGCGCGGAAATAGTTCTGCAACGCATTCATGATCGTGGTATCTACGCTTTTATTTCTGGCTGCGGCCTCCAAAATATCAGTAAGGGTGAAGTCACTTTTATTTTCTTTCAATTCATCAATGGTCTTTATAAGTATAACTCCTAATGCGCTTACTGGAGCAACGCTGAATAAAGAGCACCAGTCATACCCTGAAAGTCCTGAAGCTGAAATGGAAAAAGGTTTGACGTTTATGTGCTGGTCCTCATACTGCTTTAAGCTGCCTGCAGGAACGAACACTTCCACATCAAAACCCTGCGTGGCAAGTCCCCATTTTGCCAGGAGGCCCGCCTCTTTTTTGTTTTCATGGCGCATAGTCCAGAACACTCCCATCGTATCAATAACAAGAGCAGCGATATTCGTTTTTATTTCTGGAGAAAGTGAGGCGAGTTCCTCGATCATTGTACCCATCGAATAGGATTTACCATAACCGCGCTTGCCGCAGATGAGTATGACATGCGGTCTGAGGGCATCAATATAAACATCAGCTCCCAGGGACTTATCCAGCGCAAGGTACCTCCCTATATTGAGCGTTCCAGTCCGTGAGTCAGTATCCCTTCTTCCGAGCACGTATTGTTTCAGTGTAATACCTGATCTTTTCAAATCCTGTGCTGTTATGTTTTCCATTATGGTCACAATAGTATAGCTGAACTTAATTTTTTTGATGAACTCGCGACCTCGCCATGAGGCCAGAAATCAGAAAGCAGCCCTGTATTCTTGATACCAAGCTCCTTTGCCCAGGCTTTCTTTGATGGAACTGTATCCACGCTCATACCCAGGGCCACTGTGTTGAGTTCTTCAAAACGTGCAAGGTTTTACTCAAGAGACTTCATCTGCTCTGCGCAGACCTTGGTCCATGCAAGCGGATGGAAAGAAAGCAGGACTTTTTTCCCTTTGAAGTCAGAAAGATGTATCTCTTTCCCGTCATGATCATTTAACACGAACTCTGGTGCTTTATCGCCTGCCTGAACTGTCATAATTCCTCCTTTATTATGGATATTTTGCTCCCTATATGCAATACTGGTCTTTTGGTATATCAAAATTGCCTTCTTTTTCAACGTTGATGGGAAAACTGATTGATAGGAAGCTTTATTATTAATAAGAAATACATTGTGCACATTGTAACTCAAGATTATATGATCACAATAAAAGATTCGATGATATTGATCCATCTGGCAAAGCTGGCTATACTTCCAGAGTCTTGCAGACATTTCGGTAATGTTCTGATACCGGAAAAAGTGTACGAAGAAGCAGTACTTACAGGCAAGGAAAGGGGGTATCCTGATGCATTGATCATTGAACAGGAAATTAAAGGAAACCTCATAAAAATAAAAAAAGTCATAGACAAAAAGAAAGTAGATAATTTAAGGCTTTTTGGGCTTCATCACGGTGAAGCCGAAGCTGTGGCTTTATATTTTCAGGAGAACGCTCAGTTCCTTGCGACTGATGATGATACCTGCCGGAGAAACCGGATCATGCTTGGAATAAACATTGTTGGTTCCCCCGCTATTGTTATTATGCTTTTCAGAAAAGGGCGGATATCCAGGGAAAAAGCTCTAGACTGTGTTTCCGTTCTTGAAACTATTGGATGGTTTGATGCAAATGTAATATATGAAATGAATCGACAGATTGAAATGAGGTGATTGATTTGACAGAACTTGTGTCCCTCGGGATACGGCTTGATAAAAAGATGGTCAGAGAATTGAATCGCATAGCAGATGAAGAACACGTTGACAGAACAACGGTTATAAGAAGGCTGATCGCCGGCGCCATCGAGAATTATAAGAAGGGTATAGTTCTTCAAAAATATGAACTGGGTAAGATCAGCATCTCGAAAGCTGCAGAAGATACGGGATTGACAATCGGGGAGATCGAAGAATATATGGTGAGGGAAGGCTTCAGATCTAAGTATTCGGTTGCGGATTTGAAGAGAGAACTTGAGCTTCTGGATAGATGAAATAGATGCAAATAAAAACCATTGAACCTTAACTCCGCAATTTTGTAGGGAATATATTCAATCCTAAAGATTCCGCCAATTTCCTCACCTTATCCGGGATTTCGCTCAATTTCCTCTTTTCACCAAGATGTATTTCATATACTTTTGAAAGTTACAATAATACCTCATTTACAGAAACTTTGTCTACTAATTTGGCTTTTCGTAGTAAGTTGAGTATTTTATAATATAGATATAGGGACAAGAAGGAATGAATATTAACACAAGACCAGAAGTTACTCCAAAAAGACCTGTTCACGGCTGGATGGGACATGCTGTTGGAGGTGTGGACACTCCCTGGCAGCTGAAGAGGTCCCATGCTCATATAGAAACTGCATGGAATGCAGTAAAGTATATTGTGGATAATTATCCTGGAGAATTCTTTCTGGAACAGGATTGAAAACTGTAATCTGCCAGATTGTCAAAGGTCATATAGGACCGGAATTACGATCGGAATTATGACAGGAATAATGACCGGAATGAGAACTCTCTATCCACTGCAAGAGCTGAGGAGTATGTTTCCATCATTTCCTCCTCCGAGTTTTCAATAACTCTTTTAATTGCCATAGGCTTCGCTGAACAGTTCGTAGAAGTCGATTATCCTGAAGCCCATACTCTCCCCGGCTTCCTCTTTCAGGTTCAACACTCTTTCAAAGGAAAGTATGCAGAACGGACAGTTGCTAATAAGGGTGTCTATGCCGAATTCTTTTGCGATTTCAATTCTCCTTATCGCCAGCTTATCAGCCAGGCTCGGAAATGCAGCCCTCACGCCTCCTCCCCCGCCGCAGCAGTAGCCGGACTTGGGAACCCTGACAAGTTCAACTTCCGGTATCTTCTGTATCAGGTTGATATAGATATCCTCGGCAAGTCCACTTGCCCTTATGTGGCATGGATAGTGATACATAGCTCTTATCTTCATTGATCTCAAATCATCTATGTTCAAATCTATGTTCGCAGATACATATTCTCCGACATCGTATATTTTGAAATCAATTGGAATATCGAATTCCTTAGCGAGAATTGGGAAGTCGTGCCTGAATGTAGAGTTACATCCTGAACAGCTTGTTAGCACGTCAGTTATTCCCCTGCTGGCATATTCGTTGAATATTTTGAAGTTTATTTCCACGAAAGGACGCATGCTGTCTCTCTGACCTATCCTCAGGAAAGGTGAGCCGCAGCATGTCACCTTCCTGGGCAGGTGAACAGCAACCCTGTTCTTCTGGAATATGTTTATTATCGCATTTGCAACGTTCTGCTTTCTCCTGTTTATTATGCATCCAAGAAATAAGAGGATCTCTGCCTGAGGCTCACCTTCAAATTCCTTGATGTATTCCGGGAACATCTCAGTGGCAGGCTTACTTACGATCGGTACCACTCCCCCGGTTTCCA
>JAHIFK010000253.1 GCA_018900975.1 Methanobacteriota archaeon | reverse complement strand
GTTTAGCTATCATCTCTTTTACGTTTTAAGTATACCTTATGTCCTGACTAATGTCAAGACATTTTTTGTTCACTCTTATTTTTCCCCTCTTCTAAATCCCATTTGAACGTCGCAAAAGTTCAGCAAACTACCCTTATTTTGTGCTTGTTTCTCTACCCCAACGTCGCAAAACTACTACTTTTACGACGTTCAACTAACATAGATATCAGCCCCCCCTTGACGATAGCGTGTCAAGGGTCCGCTGGAATAACTTGTTATGCAAAATCAATCGCACAACTCTTCAAATGCATCCTCGATGTTGCTTTCGTAATCTTCAATGTAGAAACGACCCGAACGTCCATCGTTTCTAGTGATCTCTGTAAAGCCGTATTTCTTCAGCTTCCCGAATACCACATCTCCTTCATACAAATAAACGCCTGAGTAGTGTTCTGCTGCAACATACCAGCCATCAGTTGTTTCAATAATGACATTTCCTGTGCCACAAACATCTTCTTTGACGACCACACCTTTGTCGGCAAATGCTGGTACTGCAAAGCCAAAACAAATCAAAAACAAAATGATTTTTTTCATGATTTGCTTTTATATTTTTTCTTATTATCTCGCAACAATTAGAGGTAATCTAACCTCTGATACCAAAGGGGCTTCAACTTCAATCTCTTCTTGCTGTTCCCATTTGATTGAAAAAGCTTCTGAAAGGTAAAACACACTAAATTCTTGAAAAAGTCGCGCCCCTTGCAGGGCCAAATTAAATAATATATCCATTAAATCCTTATCTTCTCCTTCGAAACCCAATTCTTGCATTTTTAAAAAAATTACTTTTAATATGACAGCATTTGAGGATGAAAAAATCTCATTTGCTGAGTTTTCTGAAGAAAGATACATCTCAAATTGAGGAAAACTTTTTGAAGCATCGTCAATTAATTTGTCTACATCATCCCAATATTCGTAATGGAAGCCAAATTTATTGCGTATGAATGAAAAAATGTCTTCGACTTTCTTGTCGGAAAAGAACTTTTTAACCTCATTACCTATATTTTTCAGACCGCTAGAAAAATTTGAGTAATCATCCCAGATTTTGTTGTTATTCATGAAAAACCACATTTCATGAATTTTACTGATCAGGGTCTTTAAAAAGAAAAAGCTTATTGTGGTGTTTGCTGAGATATACGGATCATTGGTGGGCTTTTCATTGCTGATAAAGGCAAGGCACTTTTGAAGTAGATTTAGATCGCGTACCATGCATGTAAACATTATGTAGCGCTTTTTCTCTTTTTTATCCAGTTTGATTATTTCATCGTTGGGAAGAGTTAATTTTGTTAGTTTTATTTTCTTCATATTTTTAAACCTAACAATTGATGGTCTATCTTCATTTTTCTCTGCAATTCCCTTGGAAAGGTTAAATTACCTTTCCGCCAGCATCTCTGCTGCCTCTTCTAAGTCTTCCGGAAACACATCAACATAATCAAGGCTTAACGGAATCGGCAGATTTCATAAGCAGTTTGTCCTTTGTAATAAGCTCGGCGTCAAAAGCATCCGGACTTAAAACCTTTATCATAAAGTATGCGTCATCATTTCTGTAATCACTTAGATTCGAAACAAGCCAAAATTCAACGCGATGGAATCCCTTTTCAAGCTTGCACACGCCTTGTATAGTTGATGGATTATCACGAATGGAAGAATCTTCCACAACAATAGAATTCCCAATTACCAACCTGCAAGCGTTACGACCATGCCAAATGTTGAAGCCATACTTACCGGATTGTTTTACTTCATAATAAAATGAGAATCGAGCAACGTATGGATTCTCAAGTCCAATCTCAGCATAACGTTCAGGAACAAGAAACGTAACAACAAAAAAAGAATTTGCCCCAAACTTAATAAACCAAGGGTTTCCTTTCTGGTCCCATGATCCCGAATATGTGCAAGCAAGTTCACGTTTCCAGAGTGTTCTAATAACAGGCACTAAATCTGAGACTTTATCAATAGAATCCGTCTTAAAGATTTCCAACAATGCCGCACCAGGCTCATAAATAGTCTCGCTCTGTTCTTCCTGCGCAGGTGCGAGAGAAGCAGTAAAAATCAGTAAGGCTAACGTGAAAACTAAAAACAGTGCTTTTGAATAAATTCTATTTGATTGTATGCAACTCATGAATAACCTCCTCTATTTCCTATCTTTTTTAGACGCAGGCCGGGTAATTTCAGGTGGTGCTTCTAGTGGACGAACTTTACCTTTATTTTCTACAGGAGTAATTGACGGTTCTGGTTTTTTTACAATGGGTGGTGCCTCAGAAGTAATAACTCTCCCTGTAATTTCTGTGGGTCGTATTGTTTGTAATGGTTTAACTATTGGTTCCGAACTTATACCGCTTGAGCGGACTTTATTACCTGATACCATGGCCCTTGGATGCAATATAGATCCCACAATAGCAACTAATGCAAAAACACCAAAAAAAACTATAAAGAAAACCCCCTTTTTGCCGCCGCACCCACGAAATATTTGTTTTATATCCTCAGATGCTTTTTCATAAAGCCGAGTTGCTGCCATTGCTATCATTAAGGCCGATAGCAACCAAAGAAATACAACTATAAATGTCATATGTTGATTCCTTTCTAACTTGTTATATTACCTTAAGGTTCCCCGCTATCTTCATCGAGACGCTTCTTTAGTAGCTTCTGTAGTTTCTCTCGAAAGTCTGGTTTAGACAATAATCCTAAGAACCACTTGGACAGTTCATCCGGGGCAGTTTGCTGACCTAAAACACCTTGAAAGACCTGTAAAATTTCAGGAGGAAGCATTGCGAACGTTGTGCCCTTACCCTTTGCCATTTCACGAAGCGTAAGCAATGCCTCTTTTGGCAGTTCTCCTTGGAGAATAGCATCGAAAACTGCTCGTCGTGCATCAGCTTCGCCTTTGCCAACAGTTGCTATTCGTACAGCCTCGGCTTCCGCCGCAATAATGGTTTCCTTCTTACGGAATATAGCCGCCGCTGGTAAATTGATAACTGTAGCTAATTCAGGAGGTAGTTTGATGTCCTTTATCTCAACACTTAATGGCTTGATACCACCGCGAAAAAATGGATTAGCCTCCCCACTCTCTGGATCTTGGAGCCTTCTAATGACTTCTTTATAAATTACCTGGGGATCTTCACACAACTCCTGCCATGTCAACACACTACAAACAGACCGCATTGTGTTAGTTACGATGTCCTGGAAGAGACGGTGGAGTTTTTCTATCTTCCTTGGTTCGGGTAACTTTTTATAGGCACGGATGAGACCCTTATCAGTAGTAGGCCACTGGAAGTAAAGAGTCGGCCTTTCAATTGTAATCACTGCCTTTTCATAATGATGGTTGTGATATTCTCCTACAGAAGTAACTATTTCAAAATCAGGAAATTCGTACTGTTGTGCCTTAGTCGGATAAATCACTAATTGTTCAAATGGCCATATAATAAATTTTAAACCGTATTTTTCAACACGATGGGGTAAACCAAACAAAACTCGTACTGCCATTTCGTCTGGTCCAATTACACGAAAAGCATTAGCCAAGTATCCAATTCCCAAAGTTACCAAAGTCCAAATCCAAACATTCATAAGCTATTACCCCCTTAGAAAGATTATGAACCGAATTACTTCATTTATGCACACTACCTTTGCGCCAGCATCTCTGCTGCCTCTTCTAGGTCTTCCGGAAACACATCCACATAATACCTTAACGTTGTCGCCACATCTGAATGCCCTAAATACCGCTGAACCAATTTAGCGTTTTTGAATTCCTTTAGCAGTCTTGTCCCAACAGTATGCCTTAGGCTGTGTGGTGAGAGATCTGATTCAATGCCGCTCTCTTTTACCCATTTCTTAAAATCCCTTTGCACCTGGCGCGGACTAATCCTGGCTTTGCCAATCGGAAGGCAAACCATGGCCTTCTGACCTTTGGCGCTATTTCTAGAAACAAATAAAGGCGCCTCGGGTAAAAGCGAT
>JAHIFK010000252.1 GCA_018900975.1 Methanobacteriota archaeon | reverse complement strand
AACGTTCCTTGTATAAGGATTCGTCACTCCTGTCCCGAGTTTTATCCTGTTTGTGCTCATTGCCAGTACTGCGAGCGTGGTGTACACGTCCCTGTTGTTATAGTGGTCTGTTATCCATACATTATCGAACCCGTTTTCTTCAGCGAGCTTTGTATAATGAGCAAGCTTCAGAACCGGGTCGGCTGGTACAAATTCGATACCGAACATATTATATCCTCCAATTTAAAAGACAAAGGTTCTTTCATATTTAAAAGCATATTGGTTTTGTTCTGCGTTTGTCATAAGTTCTGCGATTCATCAATACTGACTCGCCATCATCAATGACAATTTTATCTGCTCGTTCGCATCTACACTCACAATACCTTCATGCCCTGGATACATGATGTTCACATCAAGGGTAGTGAGCTTTTTTATGGACTCGATAAGTTTTTGCGCATTCCCGCCTGCGAGATCGGTGCGCCCGAAACTCCCGTCTGGAAAAACCGTGTCCCCGGAGAACAGAACCTTTTCGAGCGAGCTGTACAGGCATATGCCGCCAGGAGTATGCCCCGGTGTGTGAATGACTTCAAGTTCCCCGAATGTTTCACTGCCAGAAAGAAGGATATCAGGAATAATGGAAGGCGCCTTTACACCAAACAGCTCAGATGCGCTTCCCCGCGGATTATTAAGAAGTGCCACATCATCCCTGTGAATTGCGATCTTCGCCCCGAAGGCTTCTGCGACCTGTGCTGCCCCACCCGAGTGGTCGTAGTGGCAGTGGGTGAGTATTATTGTCTCCAGTTCTCCTTGTTTTATGATCTTTTCAAGCTGGGAGATTATCGCATGCGCGTCCATGCCTACATCTACAAGCGTATGCCTGTCAACAAGGTACGCATTGGCATCATAGGGGGAATTCTTCAATTTTATGACCTGCATGAAAGCCAATATAATGCATCATCATTTAAAACTATCACAACGATAATCTTATTAGGTATACATGCCATCTTTGCGAGTCTAAGGGCTCGTGGTCTAGTCGGCTATGACGTCGCTCTCACACAGCGGAGATCCTGAGTTCGAGTCTCAGCGGGCCCATTGAATTTTTTGATATCCAGCATCCTGTTTGATGTTCATCTTAATAAAGGATAATTGAAACTTTCTTCAATTCATCCATTCACGAGTATGTCAGGCATCGTCGTGTCTGAGCGAAAATTATCAATGTACCACTCATAAAAATCGTATTCTTTTTTCCTGAGCCTCAAGGACTGTCTCTCCATATCCACATAATTGAGACAGTTCACCCACATCCTGCAGGGGCATTTCCGGTCTTTGCAGCCGTTTTCTATCAGGTTCATGTTTTTTTATCATCCATATTGACATTATCATTATTATAATCATTTATTATTTATAGTATATAACTATTTTGGTAACCCTCAATATTATTATCATAATGGATTTCGCATTCGAAGCTGGCAAACGCATGATGATGTGTCAGGATAGACTTATCTATCTGTAGCATATCATACTCCACAGATGGAGATCGAAATAGATTCATTATTCATATTTGTAGGGAAAGCTGTTGTTTTTGGCGCCATAGCTCTGCTTGTTCTTGCGGTTCTGGGTTCTTTGCTGATCGCATATTCCTTCAAGACAGAGAGGTTTATACTCCCCAATTTCATGCTCTTCTCCATTACAGTCCTTGAAGCCATTGTCAAGGCCATGTTCCGCCTTGTTGGAGTGGATGACGCTATTGTAGATGATGTTGGCATCACGCTAAAAAACAAGATCTCCATGAAAAAATTCAGGGATACTCCCACCAATAAGCGTTTGATCTTCTTACCGCAGTGCCTGAGAGCGGCTGACTGCCCATCAAAACTTAGCCAGGAAGGAATGAAATGTATTGACTGCGGGCACTGCGAGGTGGGATCTGCAATGAAAAGCGCGGAAAGTATGGGATATAAGGTGTTCATCGTACCTGGCTCAAGCTTTATAAAACGGCTTGTGCGAAAACATAAACCCGGTGCAATACTGGGCGTAGGCTGCATTACTGAAATAAAAGCCGGGCTTGAGATGTGCGAGAAGTTAAACCTCTTCGGTGTCGGGCTTGTGCTTGATAAGGCAGGTTGCGTTTCAACTGTGCTTAACTGGGATAATTTCTATGAGTTCATAGAATCTGATGGGACATCTTGATATGAACCGGATTTTTGGTGAGATCAAAAACAGAAACTTCACCCAAAAACAAAACCTTCATTAACAGGCATCTTGATGTTTAGCACATGAACCAGAAAGGGCTCTCAGAAAAAGAAGTGCTGTCCATGCTGGATACCGCAAGTTTAAAAGATGCTTCTTATGATAATGTCCTGAGTGCCATGTGCACAAGACCGCATCCTATTGCGGTAAAAGCCCACATGCAGTTCATTGCCTCCAACCTTGGTGACTTCGGGCTTTTTCCCGGTACAAAGGAGCTTGAGGAAAATGTGATAAGGAGCATAGGGGAGTTGATGGGCGATCCCTGTGCTTGCGGCTATATCACTACAGGAGGCACGGAATCCAACATCCAGGCGCTGCGGGCAGCACGGAATATCGCGGGAAGGAGTCATCCCAACATGGTAGTCCCCGCATCAGCCCATTTCTCATTTGATAAGATAGCGGACCTGCTCGGAGTAGAGATCAGGAAGGCGGGTATGGATAGTGTTTTCAGGGCTGACATCGGCTCTGTCGAAGGTCTTATCGATGAAAATACGATAGCGCTTGTCGGTATAGCTGGATCGACCGAGTTCGGGCAGATTGACCCCATGGATAAGCTTGCGAAACTGGCTTTATCACACGACCTTGCTTTGCACGTGGACGCGGCGTTCGGGGGGTTCGTAATACCTTTCCTCGATAAAAAATACGATTTTGATTTTTCTACAAAGGGCGTTACCTCGATAACCGCTGACCCTCACAAGATGGGATTATCCACCATCCCCGCTGGAGGACTGCTTTTCAGGGACGCGTCCTGCCTGAGTCATCTTGAGGTGGACACACCTTACCTTAGCATCAGGAAACAGCACTCCCTGACTGGCACCCGAAGCGGCGCGGCAGTCGCTTCCACTTATGCTGTGATGACACACCTGGGAAAAGATGGATACAGGAAGATAGTTGATGGCTGCATGAAAATGACCGCCAGGTTGGTGGATGAAGCGCGGGAAATCGGCGTTTCGCCAGTCATCGATCCTGTGATGAATATAGTTGCGCTTGATGTGCCTGCTCTGGATGAAGTCAGGAAACGACTTCGGGCGAAGGGCTGGTTTACCTCGATAACCCGCTCTCCGCGAGCCATGAGGCTTGTGATAATGCCGCATCTTACTGATGAAGCGCTCACGCGATTCATTCAAGACCTGAAAGAGTGCCTCGGGAACTGATATCGTAAAACTTTAAGTGCCCTGATTTATAAACGGGATAATTTATCTGCAAAACAATACCCGCAGGGTTCGTGTACCTGCTCATCCTTTGTCCTGGGGTATTTCCTGCACTGTGGAGGTCTTATCTCGTATATCGAACATAAGCCATCATTAGAACCATTGTCATCTGATGTCAGAAAAGGACATTTGAATAAGAATTTACAGCATGCCCCGCAATTCCTGCATTCTCCGTTCCTGTTTTCATCTATAGGTGATATTATGCTGGTAGCAAACCTTTTCGTTTTTCCATATAAATGATTCATTTTTTTATTTAAAGTAGCTTTGATATAAACCACCGTTTGAACGTTTATTTAAATCGTTTGAGTACTATATGACATCGTTAAAACATATTAATATTTCTATTAGTTGAATTCAATCAATATCTTGATTTTCTATTACAACAATATCAAAGGTTCGTGGAGACTGATAAAAGTTACAAAAAGTCGCTTGGCACTTTCGAGCTTGTAAGCCTCGGCGTGGGCGGCACCATTGGTTCTGGTATATTTGTTGTCCCCGGCATAGCAGCAGGTATTGCAGGCCCAAGTTCACTTCTTGCTTGGCTGATCGTAGCGATCTCGGCAACTTGTGTAATGTTATCCTTTGCATGGTCTTCAGCCAGATATCCTTCCACAGGAGCTTTTTATTCAATACTTTCAAAGGGATTCAATGAAAAAGTATCAGTTGCTATCGTTATCCTGTACATGGTTTCTTCTGTGTTCGGAAATGCCACGATAGCCGCAGGAATAGGACAGTACATATCATTTTTTGGGTTTCAGAATGTCCTGCCGATAGAGGTCCTGATAATTTTCGGGTTCTGCATAGTCAACCTGAGAGGAGTTTCCCTTTCCGGCATAGCTGAAAATATATTAACGACACTGAAGACCGTCCCCCTGATAATAATTGCTCTTCTTTTGATACCACATATACACATGAGTAATTTCGTGCCTTTCTATCATGCATCAAGTTTGGATTTCCTGAAAGCCATTATCATAATCTACTGGACTTTCACGGGTTTTGAGATATGTGCCATACCTGCCGATGAGACAAAGTCGAAAAATCTTGTATTCAGGTCGCTGATAATCGTTATGGTGATCGTGATAAGCGTATATGCACTGTTGAATATTTCCCTCATAGGCAGCGTGGGGAGCGCGGTCCTTGCCCGGTCCCCCGCGCCTGTCGCGACAGCTTCAGGACTTGTGTTCGCAGAATCTGAAAAGCTCGTAGCAATTATCGGGATCATCGCGATGCTATCCGCCCTGAACGCTTATATGCTGGGCACTTCAAGGGTCATCCAGAACCTCTCCAGCCAGTTGAATGTACCTGTGTTCAGGGACTTGAGCGCGCGGGGAACGCCGGTCTCTGCCACGATACTTACCGCAATTTTAAGCTCAATGCTCCTTTTATTCTCGAACCGCTTCGATGAACTTGCAAGCATCTCTGTGGTAACGACGCTGCTGCCGTACCTGTTTATTTGCATGGCAACATACAAAATATTCCATGAAAGGAAGATCAGGCTGATCGCATGCGTGGGGGCGATGACGACGGCGGGGATACTGGTGATATCATTTATTTTATAAACCTCACAACAAGCTTTACATATCTATAAACGATTTTAGTACCAGAAAACACCATGACCACACTCGACCCCTGGGGCGCAGTCAAGATTGACAATTACTCAAAACTGTTCGATGAGTTCGGGATATCGAAGTTCGATGAACTTCTTGAAAAAATAAAGAATCCGCACAGGTATATGCGCAGGCACATCATTTTCGGGCACAGGAGCTACGATTCCGTACTGAACGCCATGCTCTCCGGAAAGCCCTTTGCAGCCATGAGCGGCTTTATGCCATCGGGCAGGGCGCACCTCGGTCACAAGATGGTGATGGAAGAGATAATCTGGCATCAGCAGCAGGGCGGAGATGCGTTCCTTGCCATCGCGGACATGGAAGCGCACGCAGTCAGGGGCAAGACGTGGAAGGAATGCAGGGAATACGGCATCAACGAGTACATCCTGAGCGCCATCGCGTTCGGGCTTGAACCTGGCGCTCATATATATTTCCAATCAGGTTCGGAGTCCGTGAAATCACTTGCTTTTGAGCTTGGCATCAAGGCTAACCTATCAGAGCTTTCAGCCATATACGGCTTCAACGGCGAAACAAACATCGCCCACATGGTCAGCGCGCTTACACAGAGCGCCGATATTCTCAATCCCCAGTCAGAGGAATTCGGAGGACCGAAGCCAGTTGTGATCCCCGTAGGCGCAGACCAGGACCCGCACATAAGGTTGACGCGGGGGCTTGCTTACAAGACGAATATGTTCAGATTGCTGGTGGAGGAAACGGGCAAAGAGATCAGCGTCAGGGGAAAAGCAGCACCAAAAGAAGCCTTAAAAGAGATTGCAAAGCGCACTGGCGGAACTCTCTATGAGGAGCATGTTGATATTTCAATTTTAGGACGAACGCCCGCAGAAGTCGCTGAAGTGTACTCAATTGTCCAAAAAGTTGAGCTTAAATACGGCGGCTACGCTTTCATGCCTCCAGCATCCACATACCACAAATTCATGACCGGCTTGCAGGGCGGTAAGATGTCAAGCAGCGCTCCTGATAGTTACATCGCCCTCACAGATAAACCAGAAGATGGCGCAAAGAAAGTGATGCGCGCAAAGACAGGCGGGAGGGTCACTGTTGAGGAACAGAAAAAACTGGGCGGTGAACCTGATAAGTGTACGGTGTATGAATTATTGGTTTACCATCTTGTCGAGGATGACAATGAACTCATGGAAGTCTATAAGGACTGTGTTGGAGGCACACGCGCATGCGGCAACTGCAAGAAATATACTGCTGAACTCATGAGCAAGTTCTTGAAAGACCATCAGGAGAAGAGGGAACTTGCGAGGGAGAGGCTTGGGGAATTTGGGTTATAGTCAAAAAAACCTGTCAACGCTCTCAACAGCCTTTACAATAAGCTGTGCGCTCTTTTCAAGGTCGCCCATACTAATCACTGTAACAGGCGTGTGGATGTACCTTGAAGGCGTGCTGATAACGCCGGTGGGTATGCCCTCGCGCGTCAGGTGGATAATAGATGCATCTGTCTGCCCGGAGGCGCCCACCTTGAGCTGGTACGGAATATTGTTTGCCTCTGCCGCTTGCTTTAACCATCTCAGGACATTTTCAGGAACGATGATGCCATCCCCCTCGGCATCGCTTACTGTGATTGCAGGTCCTTTTCCTATCTCAAGCGCCGAGTCTTTCTTTTCAATGCCTGGATGATCTCCAGCGAATGTCACTTCTGACACAAGCGCAACATCAGGATCCAATCCAAAAGCCGAGGTCCTCCCACCTTTCAGGCCGACCTCTTCCTGCACAGTAAAAACAGCATGTATTGTGGCTTTCACCTCCTTTATCTGCCGCATCGCCTCAATGAGCACAGCGCAGCCTCCGCGGTCATCAAGGGCTTTGCCAGTTACCAGATCTCTACCGAGTGATCTGAATTCCATGTCAGAAGTGATCGGCGTTCCGGCCATCACCCCCATCTTTTGCGCATCGTCCCTGCTGGTTGCTCCGATATCGATGAACATATCTTCAGCTTTGACAGGCTTCTTTTTATCTTCCTCTTTCATGACATGTGGAGGTTTTGAGCCGATCACCCCATAAACCTGCCCGTTCCCGGTATGAAGTATCATCCTCTGGCTAAGTAGCGTCTGGTTAAACCATCCGCCTGTTGTGGTAAAATAAATAAAACCTTTATCATCCACGTACTTAACCATGAGCCCGATCTCATCCATGTGCGCAGCAAGCATGATCTTCGGTGAGCCCCCATTTCGTGTCGCAATGAGATTTCCCAGTTTATCTGTCCTGACATCATCTACGTAAGGTCTTATTTCATCCTCTATCATCTGCCTGACGTTGTTCTCATATCCTGAAACCCCGTGCGCATTGGATAATTTCTCAAGGATTTCTTTTAAGCGGCTCATAGAATATCCTCTTCATATAGGCAGAATTAACTTAATAATTCTCCCCAGGAAACAGTCAAATTAGCCAATGGATTTAAAGTTTCCATGTATGCGTGCAGGGGTCTATGGCGCCAGGTATCATTTTCTAAACTCAAACCTCGCCTTGAAATGCCTCATCGGAAGCTCTCTTCCATAAGTGACCCTTACCGGGGGTATCTTATCCCTGTCTTCATACAGAAATTCCACAGCCTCGACCACAGAATCCAGATCCTGCTTTTCATACCTGAGCCTGGGTATGGCAAACCTGACAAAATTGAACTCAGGGAGCGTTTCTTTTTTCGTTTTCTTATCATAAGAACCGAATGCGAAATACCCCATTTCAATTGCCCTGTGACCGTAAGCCGCAAGAAGAACAGCAGTGAACGCCACGCCGCCGAAATCTTCAGGCTGCATTCGCGTATCTGCAAAGAATTTGTTCACATCCATATAGACCGCGTGCCCTCCTATCGGTGTCATCACAGGCAATCCCCTCCTATGTAGTTCCTCTCCGAAATCCCTGACCTGGCTTATCCGGTATGTCAGGTATTCTTCTCGTGTCGCGGTCTTTAAACCCACAGCTAGCGTCATGAGATCCCGCCCTGATAATCCGCCATATGTAGGGTGCCCCTCTTTATCGATCTGGTAGCCCATCAGAGCATCCGGGATATCCGGGTATTTCTTCATGAAAAGCCCGCCGTCCTTCAGGAAAAGTCCCCCTCCCATATTCACAAGCCCATCTTTCTTGAAACTTATCGTGAATCCGTCCACATAAGAAAACATCTCTCTGACTATAGTTTTGATGTCTTTCCTTCTATAACCCGGCTCATATTGCTGTACGAACCATGCGTTCTCCGCAAACCTGCATGCGTCAAAAAAGAGCGGGATGTCATATTTGTGGGAAAGTTCAGAAACCTCCCTGATATTTCCCATAGAAACGGGCTGTCCGCCCCCGGTATTATTTGTTATTGTTAAAAGTGAAAGAGGTATCCTGTTGTGGGATCGTTTGAGAAGTTTCTCGAATCGTTCCACGTCCATATCTCCCTTGAAATGGGATGCGAAACTCTCATCCATCAGTTCCGGTGAAAATAGATTCATGGGCTGTATGTTATTTCTCATGATATTCGCCTGGGTGGTATCAAAATGCCCATTGCCCGGAATTATAAGCCCTGAACCCAGCCGTCCCAGCATGGTAAAAAGCGCATCTTCTGCAGGTCTTCCCTGATGGAATATAAAAGCGTTCGGTCTCCTGGAGTTCGGGTCGTTAAAGAATTCTTCCCCGAAGATCTCTCTTACCTGTTCCATAACCTTGAAATAACCTCTATTTGAACCATATGCTTCATCCCCAAGATGGAGCGCTGCCCACTGTTCGTTGGTCATCGATGTGGTTCCCGAATCCGATAAAAGATCGCAGCCTGAAATCATTTCAGATGGAAAAAAGAACACATTTAAGCCCGCCGTCTCAAGCATCTCAGCGCGCTTTGCCTGCGTGAAGATATTCTTGAATTCTATCGAATGGTTGAAGTACGGTCTTGAAAGTACTCCCATATCTTTTTCTTCAGGAAATTTCTTTACCAGCTCAGATATTTTCATAAGTTTGGTGTGGATTTTATTTTCTCAATTATTTCATACCAATGTCCCAAATCTGCCTTAATGTTTGTGATTTTGAATCTCTGGAAAGTCTATTCCGCATAAAACATTATATGTACGTCAACAAAGTAAAATTTCGTGTATTAAAAAGATGACAGGGCGACATGTTTATCTACAGTAACAGATATCCCGTACGAAAATGTTTGTTACCCTCTAGCCTACTTTTATGTAGGTGCAAGAACGCTTGATCATTCTTGCAAGGATGTTGGATATACGAACGCAAATGAACGCAGATTGATCGTATCTGCGGCTGATCGTTCATAAAACACATAAAAATATGAAAGAATTTATAATAATTGGACATAAAGCAGTGACGGCCCCATTTTCCCTGAACGACCTTCCGGGTGCGGCAGGACGGATGGATATACTGTGCAGGTGCGTGAACGCATCCCTCTTTCTCTCGCACGACCTGAGGAGAGATGTCCGGGTATATCTTGTGCTAAAAGGGGGGGCACATCCCATGCTCATTCGTTTTGACGGCGCTGCGGTCAGGTACTTAAGCCCTGATGAGCGAAGCGCTGCATCCCTTATTAAGAAAGCGCTTGAGAAACAGGCTCAGGGGTTCTGGACGGAATCCATGCCAGGTGTAAGTATAAAAAAGGGAGATTTAGGCGACCTGCTTGATGAGTTGGATCGTAAAATAACCTACCTGCGTGAAGATGGGCCCGATATCCGCGTGAAACCATTAGATGCGGGACCTGACCTTTTATTCGTCCTTGGCGACCATCTGGGGCTAACCGATGATGAGGAGAAGATCATTGCGGATCATGAGCATATGATTGTGAGCGTGGGCCCACTCTCACTGCATGCAGACCACTGCATCGTTTTACTTCATAATGAAATGGACAGGGTAGAGAAATGTATTTAGACCTCACAGCATATTGAGAGCCCGATGACAATTCTTGAAACAGCCCGAAAGGTCCTGAAAGAGGGACCAGTATGCGACCACTGTCTCGGACGGCAGTTCGCTAAACTCTCAACCGGGCTTGGCAACGATGAACGAGGAAAAGCCATAAGGCTGGCGCTTGCGATGCAGGCAGGCGAAAGCGGGGATAATGACCTTCTGGAATTGCTTAAAAATAGCGGGGCAAGTAAATGCTGGGTGTGTAATAACCTGTTCATTCATCTTGACAGATGGGCGGAAAAAGCCGTAAGTGCGCTCTCGGATCACGAATACGATAATTTCCTGGTCGGAACAAGGGTTACAGGGCTTCTGGCTGAGAACGAGGAGATAATATGGGCTCAAGGAGGGGCGACTTTTGCTGAACCCCTTAAGACCGAGCTGAACCGGGAGGTAGGGAAAAGGATAGAGAAGCGAACCGGCAAAAAAGCCAACCTCAAAAAACCGCAGATCGTGGCGCTTCTTGACCTTGAGAATGACTCTATTGAACTTGAGGTGAACTCACTATATATTTACGGCAGGTACAGGAAACTTGTCAGGGGGATACCGCAGACCAGGTGGCCGTGCCGGGAATGCCATGGCGCAGGATGCGAGCATTGCGACGGCACGGGCAGTATGTACCCGGAGTCAGTGGACGAACTTATAAAACCGCATCTTATGGCTGCATCGCGGTGTGAGGATACCGCCTTTCACGGCGCGGGGCGAGAGGATATAGACGCCTTGATGCTTGGCGACGGGCGCCCGTTCGTGGTCGAGGCAAAAAAACCGCATCTAAGGAGCATAGACCTGAATGCCCTTGCCTCTGAGATCAATGGCAATTCTGCAGGCAAGATCGAGGTGCTGGGACTTAAATTCGTTGAAAGCGAGACTGTAGAACAGTTGAAGTCCATGAAAGCAGACAAGGAGTATCGCATGAAGATCGAACACCGCACAACAAAGGAAAAACTTAAATCATCCCTTGACATAATAAGCGGGAATCTCATCAAACAGAAAACTCCAACCAGAGTGCTTCATCGACGCGCCGACCTTGAAAGGACAAGAAAAGTTCACAGGGCAGAGCTTGAGTCATTTGATACAGATACCGCAGTCCTCGTGATTCGCTGTGAAGGCGGCCTCTATGTCAAGGAACTGGTCTCAGGCGATGGCGGGCGTACCGTACCAAGCGTTGCATCCCTGACCGGAAGCGAGGCAAAGGTTATAGAACTAGAAGTAACTAAAGTAGGATAAGATCCACAGAGGAATAATATGTCAAAGAACCACGGAACAAGAAGGAAATCAAGACACAAACTAAAAAAGACAGTAAGAGAAAAAGGACTATCACCTATCACCCGGGCACTGCAGCAATTCATTGAGGGGGATATAGTGAACATAGATCTTGACCCTAGTATCCAGAACGGAATGCCCCACCCCAAGTTCCATGGACGTACCGGAAAGGTAGTCGAGCAGCGCGGACGCGCATACCTGGTATCAGTTCGCGATGGTGGACTCATGAAAGAAGTTATTGCACTTCCTGAGCATCTGACCGAACAGAAATAATTAGTTTAAGGATTCTTTACATGATAGTGAAACAAGTTCTCAAAGAGGACGTACTGACGCTTCCTGAGGTCAAGAACATTCTAGACAATATAAGAGAGGAACGCGAAGCAGAAGGCAAGGAACTGGGTTATGAGTTGAGAAAGGCTATTTCGCATGCCGAATCGTTTTCCAAGATCAGCCCCGAAAAATCAAGAGAACTGGTAAACGAGTTATTGAAGCTTGAGAAGATGAAACCAGAGATAGCTATCAGGATAGCGGATGTCCTCCCCCTGTCAAACGATGAGATTAGAACTATCTACGCAAAAGAACGCTACACATTGAGCGAAGAAGAACTCAAGCAGATACTCGAACTTGTTGTCAAATTTGAGTGAGAAGATTTTGTAAAATTATATAAGCATTCACCTTAATTTATTATAGTCTGAACAAGGATACTTTAACAAAAAGAGTGGTATTTGATGATAACCCTGGGAAAAAAGGCAGAAAAGGAAGAATATGCATACATACTTGACTATCTTCCATACGGGCGTACAGATGACAACCGTCCCATGTACCAGAAAAAGCCTCTTGCTCAGGGAGTAGGGGAAAAACACTTTGTTCTCATGGAGATGATGACAAAAGAGAACGCAGTCCCCAAATCACAAGACAGGGTATACATCGGCGAAGGCGACAGGCCGACGATAGACCATATTAAAAGGCGGATGACGTTTGGCGAACTTACTCATTCTGGGCAGATGGAACTACCCAGTGTCATTGAAAAAATAATCCTTTCAGATGAAAAGCGATTTTT
>JAHIFK010000251.1 GCA_018900975.1 Methanobacteriota archaeon | reverse complement strand
GTTAGCATTTCAGGTCCGGTCCCGCTGCCTACAAAAAGGCTTGTTGTTCCTACCAGGAAATCGCCTGATGGCGAAGGTAGCTCAACATGGGATCACTGGGAGATGCGCGTCCATAAGAGGCTCATCGACCTTGATGCAGATGAGAGGGCGCTTCGCCAGTTAATGCGCATACAGGTGCCCAAAGATATCAGTATAGAAATAGTGTTGACGAGTTAAGGGCGAGAGCTTTTAACTTTTTTGTTATTTTTTTTTCTTAAGTGAGCCGGTGGCAATAACAAGCATACGCCAGTAATATATTTAGTCCCAGGCAATTTTTCCTATTGATAGTTTCACTACCTGCCATCCTTTCCTAAGATGGACCCTCCCATCTTTAGTCATTACAGAGAGCACTATTCGATCAATGCTATTTTTGGGGTCGAGACTGAAATCTATACTAAATTTTTCGACTTCACTGTCTGAATATACCCACGCATCAATATCAGAGTCATACTCATAGTAAGGCATATCAATGAAATGCTCAGGAGATGTATAGTTACTCATGCTTATCGTGAAGCGGCTGAAAAACTCATCAGATATTTGTTTATCTTCTTTGAGTTTTCCATGACTTTCCTTAATGTTTATTTCATTATTTCCCGTATATATGTTCAGACCGCCATTCTCCTCTTTTGCAAAAAACAGATCCGTTCCCACCCATTTTTGATTGATCCTGTTATCTTCCATATTGTAGAAATCTAAAATGTTCTCCTCATTAAGCCGGACTATCAATGTGTTCGTTCCAGAGAATGTCATCCTTCCTGAAACTTTTATAGTTGTGCCGTCATCCGTTTTTGTTATGTCCAGCTTTTCTCCCGGCTGTGTGTATCCGATATTCTCTATCCACCTAACAAAGCGACCCGTGTCTTTTCCCGGGACCTCATTCCAGTTAAACACGTAATTCCCAAACCCGGATCTGACTATCTTTAGAGCTTTTCCATGTTCTGTATCTATCAGGGATGTCTTTACGCTGCCAGTAATTGTGGGATTTTCATACAATTTCAATGCACTCTTTTTTTCATCGAGAAATACCGGAACATAAATTGTAATATTTTCAGCACTGGATTCCAGGTAAATTGATGCAGAAGCGCTTGCATACGCCTGTTCCTCAACCATCTTTGTAGCGGTCGGAATAACTGTTGATGTTTCATAAGGATTATGTTCGCTTATGCATCCGGAAAAAATCGATACGAATAAGATAACTGTCAGAACATGCCTGAGTTTAATGATACACCACCGCACTATAAACGATGCGGGGAATTAATAAAGTTATCTGTTGCTCATTCGAATTGTTTTTCATTCAGCTACAGCTTCTTCACCTGCAACTACTTCATTTTGAGGCGCCGCTCTCGGCGGATTATCCTCAATCTTGGGTCTATCCTTCCTGTAATCCTTTATCCTCCTGATTATTACTTCTGCTAGGAACAGCACAAGAGCAGCCAGCAGGAACGGCTCCTTCTCGCTCTGCGGCGCCTCCACTGTCCTTGTAGCCTTCTCCTTAATATCCATGAACAGCAGCCCTTCCACGCCGTCCTCTTCGTACACTTTCCCGCCATTGGATTCGATGATCGTTTTAAGGTTTTCATTAAACCCCATTTCCCTGTACTCTTTGGGGTAATTAACAGCTACACCATATCCTGACAGGTCGTGGAAACCTTCTTTGTCAGGGTTTATCGTGGTCTCGTATGTTGTGGGTCCGGTGCTTGAGAGAGTAATATCCTTTTTATCAAGCTGCAATTGCGGCAGGGTTTTCGATGTGACGATGACCCTTCCCGGTGTCCCGCCCCAGATATCCTCAGCCTGCACAACTACCCCATCTTTTTCGCGCGGGTCACCTATTGCCCAGTTTATCATGCCCGATACCAGTCTGGCGTTCTCACCGCTATATACACCTGGTGCCCACATAGTCATACCTGCGCCGTTGTCAGTGGTGAATGAAGCCACCCTTCCCAGACCAAAGCCCCAGGTTGTGATGATAGGCTTTCCTTTCGTGGTGGAGACGAGGCGGTCTGCGCCTAATTTGGGCGTCACATCGTTGTATCCTGTCACTGAGGCGGTGATGTTGACGTATTTTGTGATGAAGTGGTTTGAGTCGAGGGCTGCGAGGGGATATTCATAGATTATTTCCGGTGTTTCTGTAGATGTTGGTTCAGGCTCTGTCTCAATTCCTATTACTACGCTTGCTCGTTCATTGGGATTCAAGACAATCGCTGATTCAGCACCGGCAGCAATAGCGATTTTGTTATAATTTTCTCTCGGTTCCTTTTTTGTTTCATATGACAGGAGTATCTGAAAAAAATGCATTCTTATGTTCTTATTTTTTATGTCCAATGCTACAGCTTTTATCTGCTCAAAGGTATCCGAGTGAATCAGACCATCTGAAAAAACTATTATCTCTTTAGTACCACTGGCCTGATTCAATAATTCTTCGGCTTTTTGAAGACCTTTATCAAGGTCAGTCGGGTCAGTTAATGAGCTTGGAGTTATTCCTCTTATAAAAGTTTCAAGTCCTGCCCGATTGCTCTCTTTGCCCATCGAAAGGAGCGGCGAATTACTTATATTAGCGCCAAAAGCTGTAATCCCGACATTGCTATCCCTTCCGATCTTACGGATTATATTTATAGCGTTAGCATCAATGAGACCGATGGCAGATATTCCTGTCGTTGGGTCCTCTGAAAACATTGACCCTGAAGCATCTAACACAATCACTATATTCCTTCCGCCCCTATACTCAGCCGCTCTCGATATTATGGGAAGCATGGCTTCCACTGGCGAATTATTATAATTCCCCTTATCGTATGAGGCATCCCCTCCCACGACAACAAGCCCGCCACCGCCACTCACATAATTCTTGAGAGAATCTGCACCCAGCATTCCCGCGCCCATATTGTCTATTACCACAACCCTGTATTTGGACAGGTCGTCCGGAATGGACACGGCGCGGTCAACAGCATACAGGCTGTCTATTGTTTCATAAAGGGGCGAACCTATATCATCTGTTATCGCAAGCATCTTCGGCTTTGGCACAACATACACGGCTTTATAGAATTTATTGTTCGTGGGGAACCGGTCTTCACCCTCCGGAGTTATCACAGCCTCCACAGTGTGCGTTCCAAGCGTCTTGAAAATATATGACACTGGGAAGGTTTTGGTTTGTTCTGTCTGGACAACGTTGCTCCCATCGG
>JAHIFK010000026.1 GCA_018900975.1 Methanobacteriota archaeon | reverse complement strand
GGGCTTATGGCATTGATGTCCACGCCTGATTTGAGTTTTGCTCCTCTGTCGCTATATAGGTCTATTGTGTCAGCCACGTTTATTTACCTCCTTATTTTGTCTCTGTCCAAGAAATTGGTCACTTGGCAGCGAAACAACATGAGTGATTCACAACGACCCGGGTTAGAACTTAGAAAAAGAAGTTATCGTTCCTACCACAGATTATTGTTTTTTTATTGTATCTTTCTGCCATTGCAATCCCTTGTACAACTTACCTATTCTCTGATAGTACTTAAACATTACGAATCGTTCATGATAATACATTATAAAATAATTCGTGGCGAAGCTTCACGCTTTCATATATTATTTACTATTATTACCTATCCGCCACTTTCCACATTAGAATGGTCCATCTCAGTCGGGACGGACTCCTTTTGCTTCTCTAATGCCTGATTTATTTCATCAAGAGTGAATTGTTTTTCACTGAGTTCTTTTTCGTCCTTTCTTTCAATGGTTTTCAGGACTTCTGTTTTATAAAAAAGGTTCGTTTTGTCCAGAAGCGCCCATGTACCATCTTCATCAGACATAAGCTCTGTCACTGTGCCCTGGGTCCCCGTTGCGCTATAAAGCACAATACTTCCAATAATAATAGGGCTTCCCGCCAGATCGAATGCCTTTATGTCACTCATCTAGCCCCAACCTACACTTTAATCCTTAATAATAATTACGGTTGGATTTGCATATCTATAATGGATTTACTGTAGGATTTTCCCCCTCACCATGTTTATAAGCAATAAAGACTCTGTAAAATGCGATGACCACTGTACCTGGAGATGAAGAACAACCGCTGGTTGAACATATAGAGGAACTGCGCTCAAGAATGATCATCGTTGCAGTCCCGATCGTGGTGATCACATTAGTAGTCTTCGCTTTTTCAGGGAGATTGCTTAAGTCGATGTTGGAAAGTGCAGTGCCTGTTCCCATGTATGTATACTCCCCGCTTGAGCTGATAACCACTGAACTGACATTCTCCTTAGTATGCGCGCTTTTTATCGGGATACCGCTTATGATGTACGAGGTGTTCATGTTCGTAGGCAAAGGGCTGTACACTAATGAAAAAAAGTTTTTCATCACAATTGTACCTGTTTCTTTCATCCTGTTTTTTTCCGGAGCAGCGCTGGCTTATTTTATCGTAGTGCCGATCGTTTTTAAGAGCGCGATGTTATATTCAATGGACGTTGCGATCCCGCAGAACAGGGCTATAGCGACATTTTATTCAATATTGACGATGGTCGTGGGTTTCGGGATCATTTTCCAGTTCCCTCTTCTCATTATGGCAGCTTTGAAAATGAAGCTTCTGAATCTGGAGACCCTGCAAGGGCAGAGGAAGATCATTTATGGCGCTCTTCTTGCGGCAGCTTTATTTCTATCACCAGGTCCTGATATGCTTTCAGGGCTGATAGTGGCTGCTGTGCTTGTGATCCTGTTCGAGGGAAGCCTTCTTGTATCAAGGTATTTTTTGATAAACCGGATAAAAAAAGGTAATCCCGGTTAAACCATATTGTCCCAAAAAATATTCTTCTTCCTCTTTGCCACCATAAGCATACCCCTCCCGATCATCATCCCAATTATTACACCCGCTACTACGTCTCCCGGAAAATGCACACCCACGTATACCCTGCTGAGAACTACGATAAAAGAGAACGAATAGAGATATTTTGCATACTCTGGATGGAATCTCGAAACGACCGTTGCAGCAAGGAAGCTCATCTCTGCATGGGCTGAAGGGAACGATGGGTCATACTCAGCAGAAGTCAAAAGCCTTGCAGACTCTATAGTCTCATACGGTCTTGCCCTGTCGATAAGGAATTTTAGCGGATATGTAAAAATCGCCCCAGCTGCAATACTTACTGCCAGGAGCAGCGCCAGTTTCTTTTCGTTCTTACTCCAGAAATAGACGATAACAATAAGCCAGATAACATAAGTAAGTTCCCTTAAGGAAGGGAAAACCGCATCAAATAAGGGATTTGTGAGATTATGGTTAATATTCAGGAAAACAGCGCTGTCAACGGACTCAAGATATTCAAGTATCATTTTTCACCTGGTAGCACTGGATCCTCTCAGACAGTTCAATAATAATATCGGCCGCTCTTTTTGTCCCGTTCATCTGTTTAGCCATTTCGCTAAACTGCGCGGCTTTGTCCCTGTACTTTCCATCTTTTAGCAGCATATCGATCTTTTCAAACAGGGAGGCAGGGCTCAGGGAGTCATAATCCAGTGTCTCGCATACCCCCAATTCCCTCATTCGCGCCGCGTTGCTCTCCTGTTCTATCTGCTATTTTCAATATCCCGTTAAAAATAGGAAGCCTGTACGAATGCCCTCCAAGAAGCGTCAGTACAAAAGGCCCGTCAATTTCAACACTTTTTCCAGGATCCCTAAAATTATCAGATACAACCGGCCCTACAAAAATTTGTTTTTTCATGATATGCCTGTTATTACTTAAAGTGTTAATGCATACCGTATTTGGGGGAGGGAAATCCGGTATCAGAGTATTCTCTGCAAGCGCAGTCAGGGTCTTAAGCGTTAAATCCACAGGCTTTCCGATAAGCTTCAAAACAAAACTTGAATCCCTGAAAAAAGGTTCAATGCTTGTCTGATTGGAAATTATAACACACGGAATTCCAAGCTTTAAAGCAGAAATAACAGCTGCGCTTCTGCCGTCTGCTACCACACATGTTGCATTGAAATCCTCAATTGCCTTTTTTTCATCAGAAATAATTTTTGAAAACAACAGGGCAGTCTTTTTGCTTTGCAAAATCGTGGCTTTAAGATCAAAAGCCCCACCGTTCCCGACCATCTCGAATTCCCTTTCCACCTCGACCGTATCGAAATTCTCTTTGAGGCGTAAAAGGACATAACCGTAACTTCCCATAAGTACACCGGCGCCTGAATCTGACAGCATCCGGGCTATAGCCATTTCCCTGCTTGAATGCCCGTAACCTTCGCCGCAGACTGAAAAGTATATCCTGTGCTTCATATTACTTGCTTCATATTATTTCTTATAGAGGCGTCTTAATACCAGCATTACCATCAGTACTCCGGCAGCCCCGACCGCAGGAGTTTCTTTCGCAGCTTCCGTAGTGGGGACGGCTTCTGGAGATGTCGTCACTGGCACATAAGGTGTAAGTGTGGGCTTGACAGGGATCTTCTCAGTTGTAACTGCATGGGAATTCAGCACAATTAAAGTCTTTGCGACCATTTTTGCATAGGCGTACTGGTTGATCTTCTCATAGTTGTCTATCATGGTTTCGGCATATTCAAACGCGCTCACAGCAAGAGTAGGCTCTATTCCAGCCAGACGCGCTTCGTTTATTGCAAGCTTTGCATCGCTTGCGCTCTGGTCTACTTTCTTTTGCCCATCAAGCATTCCCATAAACCCGATGATAGTGCTGGATTTTACAGAACTCTGGAGGGAATCAAAGATCGCCCCTGAATAATACCCGTGCTGCATCTCTTTCTGTGCATGGATCAGATCCTCGGCCGAACCGCCAATGATGATGGGATGCACATCGCTTTGAGACAGCAGTTCCCGCATATACGTACTGATCGATTGCGCCTGGCTAAGGTACCATCCTGCCCTGTCTTTTAATATTTTTTCAGGCACCACTTTTCCGCTCGGTGTCGAAAGGGTCATCCACCATTGCGCAGTACGCGCCCTTTCATGTGAGAAAGCGATCGCATATATCTTTTCATCCGTATTATTTAGTTTCTTTGCTTCATCAAGTTTTATCTTCGAGGCGGTTATACGTGATTCTGCCGCTCCCACAGCCCCAACATCATCCACACCTATGGATTTGAACACATCAAGGTCGCTCTCGGACTGGTTTATCCGGGCTTCTGCAATGGCGATAATGTCATCTACATATTTCTCTTTATCTGCCGTTTTGCCATAACCGTAAATCCATCTTGCAGTACGAATGTTTATCATCGAATTGAAATAGAGTGAGGTGGCAGCATAATATTTCTGTACGTCATACATCTTATCAGCCCGGCTAATGATATCTTTCGCCTGTGCAAGGTACGGGCTCTGCGGCGTTTCTGCCGCGGCCCCATTATACATATCATTGGCTTCAGTTCTCAGGTTCGTGGCAAGCGGCTCAAGGAGATTAATATATCCTGGAGTAAGCACAGTTCCGTTAAATTTCGGTTTTATGATCTCATGACCTGTAAATATCATTACGACTTCCTGGATAGTGCTCACTTCTTCTACAGTGATATTCAGGTCTTTTCCAAGTTTTAGTATGTCAATGGTTTCTTCCACATCCCTTGTTATTATTGTCGTCCCTTTTGCTCTTGTAATGAGTTTGGTTAATTTGACCGTGCCCTGTCCTTCTGGTACAAGGAAAAGTGTGTAATTACTGGCAGCTGCCGCTTCAAGCTTGTATGGTATCCCGCCGACAGGACCAATAGATTCATCCGGGTTTATCATGCCTGTCATCACTACATAAGGCTTTAGCGTCCAGTTATTTATTGCAGCGATGGTCGCGACGGTCAGTGCCCCGCCTGCTGAAGGGCCGCCTATAATGGGTGTACTTATATCAATGATATAATAAAAATCATAAGCTCGCTGGTCGATCCCCAGCACATCGGATGCCACCATGGCTGCAAGCCTTGCAGAACCCTGAAGGTCTACCTGTGTGTAGGGGCTTGTATCTACAAAAACATGGCCTGTGCCGTTTGTGGCTATCACCCTGGCGAATAGAAGAGTTCCCTGTTCTCCATCAGGCGTGCTGCTGTCAGCAACAAGCGGGACAGTGACTCCGTCTTCAAGTGCATGGGCTGTACCGGCAATTATTATGAATATTAATAATACTCTCAGGAATTTGTTAATCATTTAGTCACAATACTCATATATTAGAGTAAATACTTAAAACCAATGGAAATTATGGAATTATCTGACCCTTATAACATAACTTACAAAGGCATATACGCAGTAGCTGACAGGAAGAACGAACATGTTGAAATAATGGAACGATCAAGCTGCTACGGCGGCTCGGCCTGGGCGCTGTACCATTATTCCAAAAGCCCGCTCGTGATAAAAGGACGCGCTGTGGGGGACATGATGCGCTACCTTGTCAAGACAGGACGCATCCCACTTGACCTGAAGTCATCGGTCGCTGCTGCGGGTATTGAATCTGTTGTCGTGAACGGTGACGAGATAGAGATAACGTACAGCGGCCTCGGTGGAGGAGGCGTTGGCGCGACCACGTGCAGGGCTTATGCTGACGGCGTCCTGCGATGCCGGATGTCTGAATCCGGAGGCGGCAAGAGAGCAAGCGGTACGATCGTTGTCCCAAAAAGAGAGCGTGTCCTTGTTGGAATTGACAATACCGACTCAAAAGAGGTGGGAGCAACATGGACGCTTGCACATAACATTGCAGTTGCTGTTGATTCCCAGGATAGCAAATATATTTCACATACGCTTGTCCAGCTTTATCCTGTGCCTGATAAAACGCAGAATTGCACGGCGACGGTGCTTGAATTTGCATGCACAGACGGCGCAAAAAAAGAACTGCTTGAAGCTATTAGAGGGGGGCTTGAAAAATACAGCGTGTCCAATGAGACTGGTATGGTGGCGCTCTCAGATTTCGATGCAGAAGCGCTTATGGAATACAGCAGACAGTGCAGAAGCGGGATGATCACGATGGAACTGACGTTAAAAACATGCAGAGAACACGGGGTTGAGATATGCATAGATGGTAAAGGCATAATTGGCGCTCTAGCGTCGCTCCCCTGGTTCTCAAGGAATGACGAATCGGTGGTACTGTGAAAAAGTCAGGGAGCGGTCTTGAAGCTGCTGTTCACGCACTTTCGGATTGTGATGTTAAGATAGTTACAGGAGTTCCCGGCTTTCCAATAACCGACCTGATGGAGAACCTTGCAGGAAAGATCAAAAATGAATGGTCTGTGAATGAGAAGGTTGCTCTTGAGCTTGCGTTCGGTTCATCTATTAGCGGCAAGCGTTGCGCAGTTATCACAAAACATGTGGGGATGAATATCCTTGCAGACCCGCTTGTAAGTTCTACAACCCATACGATAGGCGCAGGGGTTATTATATTTGCAGGAGATGATCCGGGAATCCAGAAATCACAGAACGAGCAGGATTCACGGTTTTACGGGCTAGTAGCTGAAGTTCCGGTATTTGACCCTTCGACTCCGCAGTCGCTTTACCAGAGCATCACTGATGGTTTTTCGCTGTCTGAAGAAACAAGAGCCCCTGTAATGATCAGGCTTACGGACAGGCTCCTGAAAAGCGGTGGCAATATTGAAAGAACAGGCAAATCCTCAACATCTGTATCCTTTGATAAGAAAATATGGCATCTTACCATGCTTGGCAAGCACCAGCGTTTTCATAAAGAGTCCTACCCGAAAATGTGCAGTTATGCAGAAGGCTGCGCGCTTAATTATTATAAAAAGAGAGGGAAAAACGCGATAATATCTTCGGGTTTTCCATCATCGCTTGTCGAATCAGTTATCCCGGAAAATGTTTCCCATCTTTCTCTTGGTGTAGTCAATCCCCTCCCAATTGCTCTTATCAACCGTTTCATAAATGAGCATGAACGCGTCCTGGTCATTGAAGAGACTGAAACCTTTATCGAAAGACAGCTCCCAGATCAAGTTCTCGGAAAAATCACGGGGCATATGCCTTATGGCCTTGTCGAAGTGAGCGGTATATTGAAGGCTATTGAGAATTTCGATGAGGATACCATTGAACGTACTATTACGCCGCAAGCGATAGCAGAAAGGGGCATGCGTCCGGTATGCGAAGATTGTCCCTACCTGCCTCTATACAATGCTGTAAAAGAGCTTGGTGTTCCCGTCGCCGGTGACCTGGGATGTTCCATACTTACATCTGCGCCCCCAATGTCACTTCTTGACGCGGCTTTCGCACTTGGCTCATCTGTGAGTACAGCATGCGGCTTCAACAGGAAAGGCATTGCGATAGTGGGGGATTTCGGGCTTGCTCATTCAGGGGTCGCGGGACTTATCAATGCAGTCCACAATAATCATGAACTTGTGGTAATAGTACTGCAAAACGAGGTGGCTGCCATGACAGGAGGGCAGAGTGTACCCGACCTTACAGGGCTTGTAAGTTCTTACATCAGGGACACAGAGATAATTGACCTGCATGCGAATACCGATATAAAAAAAATCCTTAAAAAGAAGCTTGCAAATAAGGGTATTTCAGTAATTCTTGCGCGTGCAAAATGCCCGAAATATTGAAATTGGCCGCCTGAACAAATACTTGTGATCGGATATCTGTACAAATAAAGAATTGATTTCTTCATTTAATTTAAAAAGGAGACAGAATATTCCAAGTCCGGGGCGGTCTTCTTGCAGACCTGATTGATGAATCGCTCCGCTTCTTCGGTTGATCCGAATCCTTTTACGCATCCATATTTCCACTCTACAACTATTTTCTTTTTTTCGATATTGTTCCCATTACATCTTTTCTTCTGCATATACATTTTTCAATATCCCTCCTACTTACAGTAATTCTTAGAACGAACACTTTTTTACAACATCATCTAATATTAACCTTTTGTTATAAAAATATAGCAAAATAGCTCAAATCAAGCAATATATTACTTATTTGACTATTTTTATTCTTTCTTTTTCAATCTCATATTCAAACCATGGTGAGGGCAAAGCGGAGAAACCGACGATTCTTATGAAATTTCGATCGTTTTCGTATTTGACCTCTATCAAACCGTCACACAGTTGTTTTAATGTTGCAATTGTCTGTTCATCATGCATACCGCTGTCAATATCATATATTCCAATAGCTCCTGTTTCTTTTATACGCCTCGTGAACACATGCAGGAATCTGAATACAATCTGGGTATTAGAATACATCAAAATGGTTGATAATGAATTAATATGAAGCTGGTGATTCTTGATGTTCTTTTTCATATAGAACTCTTCAGAGAACTCACTGATTCTTACACCAATACTGGTCAGATCGCCCGGGCTGCTTGCGATCTTGATACTTCCGTTTTCGATCGTATCGCTGCCAAGTGTTTTTGTGACACAGTCCACTATTCCGATCCTTGACATGGGAAGGATGAGATTGCTCTCTTTGAACCATTCAATGATGTTGTTCGCAGATTGTCTGGTAGTTACAGATATCACCGCGTTATTATTTATTGCAGCACCATGATACATAATATTATGAAGAATTATCTCTTTTCCACCCATAGGATGACCCATCAACAGGATATTCGAACCTTTTTTTATGCGCCCGATATAAGCATCTAATTCTTTAATACCAAGTGAGAAATTTTCATCCATAATACCAGTTGATTTAATCAACATATCCCCAAATATAATTTAGATTTAGCATGATATATAGTTTCCGAAATTAATCTATATTGCTTAAGTTGAGCAATAGTTCATCACGTTAACTATTAGAACATCGAATGAGCACATAGAAGTGGACATATATGTGCATATACATTGGGGGAATAATAATAATTCATTCGCCATCAGTAAAGAGAAAATGAGTGAGTTGAAATGAACAAAAAAATTGAAAATAAAGATATTCATCGTATTGTTGTATGTTCTGATCTGCGAAGGAATATCATTTTATGTATGCATAACAATCGAAAATCGCTGAGAGAGTTGCGGGATTGTCTAAAAATAAGCTCAACAACAGCCTTACATGGTTTAAGAGAGCTTGAAAAGAGCAAACTTGTGTTTCAAGATAAGAATAGAAATTACTTACTTACAAATATTGGCAGTATTATGGCTGTAAAGCTGCTGGATTTTTGCAATGCAGCGGAGGTTTTAAAAAAGCATGAAAGATTCTGGCTTGAGCATGACATGAGCGGAATTCCTGAGCATTTGATCAAAAAGATCGAGTGGTTGAAAGATTCTGCAGTGGTCACAGATACTGAAACTGAAATTTTCAAAGTACATTCAAATTTCATTAATTTGTTGAAAAATGCTAAAGAGATAAATGGGGTCTCTTCCATATGCGTTCCAGAATTTCTATCTCTATTTGAAGAATTATTAAATAAAAACGTTAATATTCGGCTTGTGTTAACCGAAGAAGTGTTGGAGAAGATAGATACAACTATTTTAAAAAAATTTATCACCAAGGATATATCAAATTTTAATTTGTTCTTAATGGAAAAAAATATGAAAGTAGCTATTACAGTTACTGATTATTTCTTATCTCTTGGATTATTTCGTATGGATGGGACGTATGATTATAGTAACGATCTAATAAGTTACAACAAGGAAGCAATTGCATGGGGGAAAGAGTTTTTTGAGCATTATGTCAAATTGTCACAGAGGGTTGTTTTATAAAGAAGAAACTCTTCTTAATGATATCAGCCTTTCTTTGGGTAAAACACTATCTTTCCTGACAATAAGTTCCATTTTCATTGCATTAACAGGGTTTTCATTACCTTTTTTTTCTTTCTTGCTTTATGATACAAGCGTTGATTTTGAATTGCTTCTTGCTTCCTTTTTTATTACATTTAGTGTGTATAACCTCAATAAATTATCAGATACTAAAGAAGATTCGATAAATATGCTGGATAGGACAGAATTTATTGGAAAATATAGGCATTATTTAATTTTTGCGATGATAGTATCTTCAATTGCTGCCATCTACTTATCGTTTTTACATACATTTTCTGCTATTGTTATTATCTTATTTCCTTTCTTTATAGGTTTTATTTATAGCATTAAAATAGCAAATTTTAGATTAAAAGATATCATTTGCATAAAAAGTATATCAGTTGCCCTGTCCTGGGCCGTGATAGGAACTTTTATTCCATTAACCATTCATACTAGTGATTTTATCATAATATCTTTGATTTTTATTTTTGTTTTCATAAAATTATTTATTAATACAGTTCTTTTTGATGTCCGTGATATAAATAGCGATAGGGTGAGTGGAATTAGAACAATACCTGTATTTCTTGGAGTAAATAAAACAAAACATCTTTTACTCTTTATGAACTCAACCCTCATTCTCTGGATTATCATTTCCTTTAAATTTTTCTATAGATATCTCTTTGTTTTGATTTTAACGATTGTATATGGTTATTGGTATATACTGCATTTTTGTAAGGAAGAAAAAAAGATAGGCAAGTCGCTGGATTTACTGGTCGACGGGGAATTTATTGGAATAGCTATATTGGCATCGTTTATTTTCATAATATAATAATCAATTAAATTTATTTTGTTTAACGAAAGATGCTTTATTAACATCATTGAGGACAAATGTATATTAATATTGATTTAGTGTCCCAATCTGGAAGAAAAACTGTCTTCAAAGGAAAAACATATATACCCTCCTGAATGAAACAATTTATCATGACATACTTGAAAACAATATCATCCGGAACAAATACTATTCTTCATACATGGGATCCAAAATATGACCTTGTATGCGCTGGATGTTCAAGTGTTTTTACTGAAGACAGATTGAAATGCTCCAACGATGGCGCACTCCTGCGTGCAAATTACAGGAATAAGCAACTGATATTAAAGGACGTTCCAGGGATGGGGAAGTTCCACGATTGGCTTCCGATACACGAAATAATGACCACGGAATCAGGTCCGGTAACATACAGGAGCACTGAACTTGCAGCAGAACTGGGACTTAACAACCTGTACATATCTTTCAACGGCTACTGGCCTGAAAAAGGCGCGTATATAAAGACGTGCAGTTTCAAGGAACTTGAGGCTTTTCCCACAGTCCAGAAAACCACAGGCAAAAACCGGTCACTGGTCCTTGCATCAGCGGGAAATACCGCGCGCGCTTTTTCCCATGTTTCAGCGATGACAGGCCAGGAAGTGTATATAGTGGTGCCTTCAAGCGGGATGTTAAGGATGTGGCTGCCCGAAAAACCCACGGATTCCATCCATATTATACAAATGGGTAAAAACTGCGATTATACTGACTCGATACATCTTGCAGACAGGATAGCAGCGCTGCCTGGCATGCAGGCAGAAGGCGGCGCAAGGAACGTGGCGCGAAGGGATGGTATGGGGACGGTGATGCTGGATGCTGCGGTAACCATGAAACGGATGCCTGACCATTATTTCCAGGCCATAGGGAGCGGGACTGGCGGTATAGCAGCGTGGGAAGCAGCGCTTCGGCTTCGCGAGGACGGAAGGTTCCCTGGTGGACTGCCGCAACTTCATCTTTCCCAGAACCTGCCGTTCGCTCCAATGTACAATGCATGGAAAGCAGGACGGCGCGAAATAATCAAGGACATTGATATGCCTGACCCGAAAAAACTCATACACGAGATGTATGCCGATATCCTTTCCAACAGGGAGCCGCCATATTCAGTAGCAGGCGGCGTCTATGACGCGCTTAGCTCAACAAAGGGTACGATGTACGGGATTTCCAATAACGAAGCGAAAAAAGCTCAGCAGTTGTTCGAACGGTACGAAGGGATCGATATATTTGCACCCGCGGGAGTTGCTGTTGCGTCGCTCATCGAAGCGGTGAATGAACATAAAGTTGATTCAGAAGACCATATCCTGTTAAATATCACTGGCGGAGGAGTGAAGCGCCTTGAACAGGATCATACCCTGTCGAAAATCGAGCCTGAATCGATCGCTGAAAATGCGAACGTCCCGCTTGAAGAGATAATTAAAAGAAAGGTACTGGCTTGAAGGAAATACCGGAACTCAGGGTAATTGAAATTCTTAAGAAAAACAGGATAGATTTTGCTGCCACGCTGCCGTGCGACAGGATAAAAGCACTGCTTCCCCAGATAGAAAAAAACTTTATGACCATACCACTGACAAGAGAAGAGAACGGCGTGGGGATATGCGCAGGTCTTTATCTCGGAGGCGAACGACCCGTCATGGTCATCCAGAGCACAGGCCTAGGCAATATGATAAATGCGCTTGAATCCCTGAACCTCACCTACGGCATTCCGCTTCCTGTGCTTGCAAGCTGGCGAGGCGTTCATAAGGAGGCGATAGAGGCGCAGTGGCAGTTCGGGAAAAAGCTGCCCGCATTACTGGATGCAGCCGGCATAGAGTTCACACTGGTTGAAGCGAAAGATGAGATCGATAAAATTGATCTTGCGATAAAGGATTCTTTCGATAATGCCCGTCCTCATGTTGTTTTGATCTCTCCGGCAGTATGGGAAGGCTCATCCTGCGAGAATCCAGTCCCGTGTGAGATAACACCAAGGCTCTCCCAGATCGAGTTAAGATCAGAAATAAGAAAGCCTGAAATGACACGTTTTCAAGCGATTGAGACTCTTGCTTCTGTTGTGGGTGACGACATCATTGTATCTAACCTCGGAATACCTTCAAAAGAGCTTCATGAGATAAAGGACAGGGAACTTAATTTCTATATGACCGGGTCAATGGGACTTGTTTCGTCAATCGGGCTTGGGCTTGCACTTACGCAGGAGAGGCATGTGTACGTCATCGACGGGGACGGGAGCATTCTTATGAACCCGAACACCCTGGCATCCATAGGGGCTTACTGTCCGGGGAACCTGACAGTTCTGGCAATCGATAATGCGGCATGCGGTTCAACAGGGAACCAGTTGACATGCACGAACAGTCAGATAGACCTTGAACTCCTGGCAAAGGCAAGCGGGATAAACGATACACAAAAAGCGCATACAAGCGAGGAGTTAAAGATCGCTTTGATGCGCATGACTGCTTTCATTCACGTTATAGTTAAACCAGTAAATTCCATTTGCAGGGAGATACCGCTTTCAGCAACGGAAATCAAGGAGAGGTTTATGAAGGCATGTTGTAGGCCTTCATGACAAGAATTTCGACAATAGCCTCATTTGTTAGCTCTTAATAATATCAATTCCACAGTCGATTTTTATTTTCAGATGCGTTAAAAAATAGTCGTTTTGCGTGATAACACCAATAACCTTATAATAAGAATCTACGAATATAAGATTATCTTAAAATAAGGTGATTAAGTTGAGCGAACAGGTCATGTTTGGAAAGGTTACAAAAGCCGGAACAATAACCTTACCTAAGAAATTAAGAACTAAATATCGTATTAATGTTGGCGATCTAGTAAGATACGCTGATACGAATAAAGGGATAGAGATCGTTCCAGTAGAACTTACAATCATTCCCCCCGGAATAAAAGAGATATGGGACGAAGCAGACAGGAAAAAGATCAGCGTTAAAGAAATAGTGGAAAATGTAAGAAAAGTGCGGTCTAAAGTATATAATGAAGAATACAAAACTTAGATTTTTTGTAGATACGACCGTTGCTGTTTCTGCATTAACTGGTAGAAATGATGATTCATGGACGCTTCTTGAGAGTGGAAGGCGTGGGCTGATTTTGCTATTTGTAAATGAATTTATCCTGAAAGAGATACGCTGGACATTAAAGGAATTTCGCATTTCTCAAGAAAAAATAAATTATGGAATTGATTATGTTATGGAATGCTGCACAGTAAGGAAGAATGTTCAAAAAACCGGGCTTTTAAAATATAACATCAGGGATAAGAATGACAGACCTGTAATAGCAGGTGCTGTGCATGAATCGGCTTTTCTTGTAACTGAAGATAGTGTACTGAGGGAAGATGCTAAGAAATATATCGAGTGCGGGACACCTGGGGATGCCCTTAAAAATTATGTTAATGAGGGTGAATTCTAATTCTATTAAGAATCTTCAAATATCAGGAAATCCAATAATCGGACATGGATGCTAAAAGGACCGAAAACTGTATGATATGCGGTGAAGAGCTTGCATATCTGACCGAAGCTATCCCTGTAACCTGTACTTACTGCGGGAAAAATGAATCTGCTAACATACACTGCCCTTCTGGTCATTATGTCTGCAACGAATGCCATGCAAGCGATTCAATAAAGGTGATCACACAGTTCTGCCTTTCTTCGACCTCGAAAAAACCGATGGAGATGGCAAAGACGATCATGAAGCATCCTGTCATGCCAATGCACGGCCCAGAACATCATGCCATGATCGCAGCAGTGCTCGTAACAGCCTATAAGAACCTCACCTGCAAAGCTACGGATGACGATATATTGGAAGCTATCAGGCGCGGCGCAACTGTGCCTGGAGGTTATTGCGGTCTGTACGGCACAGATGCTGCAGCCATAGCTACGGGAATAGCAATGAGCGTGATCCTGAAAGCCACCCCGCTTACAGACTACCAGAGGCGCACAGCCAATGTTATGACATCAAGGGCGCTTGCCGCCATTGCAGCCAATAGCGGAGTAAGGTGCTGCAAGCGAAGCACGTTCGCATCTATCGAGGCTGCGCTCCAGTATTTCAGGGAGGTGCTGGGTGTCGAGCTTGAAAATATACCGGTGTCGAGGCTAAAATGCGAGCACTCTCACAGGAATAAACAGTGCTCTTATGCTGACTGCAGGTATTTTGCCGGGAAGAGCAGTTTATCTTGAAAAGCATTTTATGAGCCAGAGTATTTTTCTTTTCATGAGGCTTCCTTTTTAAAAGGCAATGTGAACGTGAAAATACTTCCTTTCCCAAATTCGCTCTCTGCCCATATTTTACCCCCGTGCAGTTCCACAAGCTGCCTGGAAATCGCAAGACCAAGACCGGTACCTCCATATCTTTCCGAAATACCCTTCTCAAGCTGCTCGAATTTCAGAAAAAGCTTATCAATATTCTCAGGTTTTATGCCAATACCAGTGTCCGAGACCGAAATTTCAGCCGATTCATCCGCTTTTCTCGTTATTATCTTTATAACTCCCCCTTCCGGCTTGCTGAACTTTACAGCGTTGCTCAGCAGGTTGAAAAGTATCTGCTTGAGCCTCTGCTCATCTGCCTCAATATAATCAAGTTTTGGATCGAATTCATTTTCAAAAACTATATTGTGCCTTCTTTCCCTCTCTTTTATAAGAAGCGTAGTTTCTTCTATCGACTGTGGCACTGAGATATTCTCTTTAATAAGCTCAATTTTCCCGGCCTCGATTTTACTCAGGTCGAGAATATCATTGATAAGGTTAAGCAGGAAATCTCCGCTTGTAATAATATTATTCGTATATCGTTTCTGCTTCTCATTTAACTCACCAGCCATCCCGGTTTTCAAAAGCTGCGAGAAGCCCAGGACGGCATTCAACGGCGTTCTTAATTCATGGCTCATGCTTGCTATGAAATCGCTTTTTGCCCTGCTCGCATACTCAATCTTTTAAGTACGGCCCGGAAAGTCTCTCCAACGAGAATGGTTCCCCATAGCTTTTCATAGAATTTCTTATCCTGCCTGCCGGATTTGAGTATTCCCGGTTTTTTGCCTATAATATTATTCTTATCATAACCTGTGATCTTCTCAAATGCAGGATTGACATATTCGATGACGCCGTCCCTATTGGTAACTATCACCATGTCCGCAGTCTGTTCAACTGCGCTTTCAAGAGTGCGCATTGCTTCATTACAGTATTCTATTTTACCATCATTGTCTATCAGGATGATAGCATCTTTTGCGGTGGCAGCTATTCTCTCGAACTTTTCCTCGCTCTCGCGAAGCAATTCCTCTGCGCGCCTGCAATCTGTTGTATCCCCAAAAAAACCAGAATTATCTTCCATTCGAAACTTTTATGTCCCCCGCTCACTTTTTCGCTATGCTAAAATGGAATGTTGAGCCTTTTCCTTTTTCTGATTCCACCCATATCTTTCCTCCATGGCGTTCCACTATCTTCTTACATATCGCAAGCCCTATACCTGTTTTTGATTCGGCGTCACTCATGCGCCCTGAGATATAAAACAGATCTTCATGGAATTTTGGGTCTATCCCGATCCCATTATCCTTAAATGAAAATACCCAGTTGTCCCCAACCTCCTTAGCAGAGATATGCACATTTGGCTCTTTTATGCTTCTGAATTTTATGGCATTATCAAGCAGGTGATGGAATAAATGGACAAGCTGCTTCCCGTCGCCATGTACCACTGGCATTTTGCCGTGGGTTATTTCAACCCTTGTTCTCTTAATAATCCCGGCAATATCCGCACTCGCCTTTTCAAGGATAGTCTCTGTATTTACTATCTCTTCCCTGGTCGCAATACTGGAATATGAGAACAGGTCATTGATGAGTCTCTTCATCCCGACAGCGGTGTCAACTGAATTCCCTACAAGTTCGCTTAAGTCCTTCTGGGGGATCTTGCCTTTATACCGCTGTGCTAGAAGCTCAAGGTTGCCGGAAACCACCTGTAAAGGCCTCTGCATATCGCGGGATACGATATAAACGATGTGTTCAAGTTCAGCCTTTGAGCGGGCAAGCGCCTTCAGGGTTATATGCAGGTTCTCCTCGGCTTTTTTGCGCATTTCCACCTCGGCGGCAAGGGATGCTGTCCTCTCTTTTACCTTTTCTTCGAGATGCTCGTTGAGGTCTTTGAGCATCCCTTTTTCTTCCACCAATTCATCATGATATTGCTTTATCCTAAGAAGCGACTTGACCCTTGCCATCAATTCTAAAGGATCTACGGGCTTGTTCAAAAAATCGTCCGCACCAGCCTCGATAGCTTTTATCTTATCTTCTTTTTCCGAAAGGCTTGTGACCATTACAACAGGTATGGACATGGTCTTTTCATTGTCCTTAAGGTGCCTGCATGCCTCGTAACCGTTCATTTCCGGCATGACCACATCCATAAGTATCATGTCAGGAGACATTTCTTTTACTTTTTCAAGCGCTTCTACTCCGTTTCGTGCGGTCTTGACTTCATACTCTTTCGGTAAAAGCCCCACAACAAGTTCAAGACACATGGGTTCATCATCTACTACAAGTATTTTCTTCATTTAGACCAGTCCCGTGTATATTTTACATTATCCTTATGATAAATGCACATTTTTCCCCATTTTTTTGTTTATATGATATTTATATATGTGGGGATGGGTTAAAATCATTTCGTTGCTTTTTTTGAAAAATGTCAGGAAAACAAGACTAAAATGGCAATATATTTAAGACTCACAGATTAACACTGATTATTGACAGCAAAAGACATCAACTTATTTTCGCCATATCTCTTGCGCCGCTGGATTTTTCTCATCCGAACATTGCCTTCATCTCATCCACAGTGAAAAGTAATATGCCCTTTTCTTTTGCGAATTTTTCTGCTTTAAGAGTAAAACCTGATCTTGAAAACACAGCAAAATGATCCTTTTCACGCTGCCAGTTCACGAATTGCGCATTTTCGGTAAGGTTTTTCAAAACATCAATACCTGTTTTTCGATTTTGCCATTTGCATTCCACAAATAAAGCTTCATTTTTTGATAATGCCACAACGTCAATTTCTCTGTCCCCGCTCCACCACGTACCGATTTTTGAAAAATTAAAAGGAAGCGAATTCCCGGCATTCATTAATATCAGAAATTCTTTGACGATATCTTCAAAAATATGTCCTGTATATGAGGAAAGCTCTTGTTTTATGATATCGATCACTTTTTGAGTATTGCCTATCTCAATATCGTTTTTATGCGGATATACGAATTTGAACCAGAAATTAAAAAAGTTATCTTTTATTTTATATATCGTTTTCTTGGTTTTTTCCTTTTCCGTAACAGGATGAACCTTTTCAACGATGTCAAGTTTGATCAATGTGTCCATATATTTTGGAAGGTCGCCTGCTTTTATCCTTGAGTGATCTGCGATCTCTATGATTCTTGTGCTTCCTGCGGCGATGGCTTCAAGTATTGAATAATATGAAGAATACTCTCGCAGTTCTTCTCTTAGCAGGAACTCAACTTCTTCATAAAGGGGCTCACCCTTTGTCAGGATATTCTCTTCAATATTTACGAAAATGTTTTTTTTCCTGAATCTTTTGAGGTAGAATGGTATCCCCCCAAGAACACTGTATATCTCCACACGCTCTGCCAGCGAAAAGTCTGGAAAAAATTCCTTCATTTCTTTGAATGAGAACGGTGATAGTTTCCATTGACCTGTTCTCCTTCCATAAAGTGGAGACTTATATGACAGCACGCCAAGTTCCATCATTGAAATAGATGAACCGCACAGAATAAGAAAAACATTTTTTTTCGCAAGGACTTCATCCCAGATGCCCTGGAAAACCGAAGCAATCGAATCGTCCTTTTCAACTAAATATGAGAATTCATCTATTATTATAACAGTTTTTTTCTCATTATCCAATCGTCTATTGATATAATCAAATAGCAGGTAAAAATCCTCTATTTTGAGGGCAGCATCGTTAAAATGATCTGTTGCTATCGATGCAAATCTGCCGACATTTAAGACAGTGCCCCTTTTATCTGCCAGGAAATAAATATACTCTTTATCTTTGCAGAATTGTTTTATCAATTCGGTTTTTCCGGTTCTGCGCCTTCCGTAAATCACGATAAATTGAGGCTCTGGCAGCTTGAATTTCTGCTCAAGCATATCAAGTTCTTTGTTTCGGTTAATAAATAGGAACATAAAGATTATGTTGTAGTTCCTAATAAATAAATTTATCGATGATATTCCCCTCCATTTTTCGCCACCAGCGGTATCGTGAACGTGAACGTAGCGCCTTCTCCGAGAGTGCTCTGTGCCCATATTTTGCCCCCGTGCAGTTCAACAAGCTGCTTTGATATTGCAAGACCAAGACCTGTTCCCCCATATTTCTCTGAAATTTTTTTATCAAGCTGCTCGAATTTCTGGAACATCTTTCCAATATTCTCAGGCTTGATCCCTATGCCAGTATCAGAGACCGACATCTGCAGATTTTCATCAATTTTCTTTGCAGTTATCGTAATAGTTCCTCCATCCTCTTTGCTGAACTTCACAGCATTGGAGAGAAGGTTAAAAAGTATCTGCTTCACCCTCTGTTTATCCGCCTCTATTAATATTGTTAACAAATTTCATCTGTTTCTCATTCAACTCTCCAGCTAATCCATCGCTCAAAAGCTGCGAGAAACCCAGTACAGAATTCAAAGGCGTCCTTAATTCATGGCTCATGCTCGCCAGGAACTCGCTTTTTGCTTTGCTTGCAAATTCCAGGCGCTTTTTTTCATTGCAAAGCTCATCGGCGCGCTTTCGCTCTGTGATGTCGGTAACCATCCCCATCGTTCCAGTGTATTCTCCCCTGTTTAAGTCTTTCCAGATCATTTTCAGCCTTGATGCGCGCATCAGCGTCCATGAAATCAAATAAATGCCTGCCCGGCATTTCCTCTTCAATGCAGCCCAGCATTTGCGCCATCATGGAATTCACATAAGTCGTTCTTCCGGCTGCGTCCAGCATCCAGATACCTTCGTTGGCAGTCTCAATTATCGTGCGGTATTTCTTCTCGCTCTCGCGAAGCGCCTCAACAGCACTCGACCGGTCAACCGCAATGGCAGCCTGCAATGCTCACACACGAAGTTGTTTTCCCAGTCCCGCCTTTAGGATTTGCGAATGAAATACACTTTGCGTCTATAGACATATTACCCTCACCACGTTTTACTGTTGTTCCCCGTTTTACTGATTTCCCCGTTTTTCCCCGTTTTCCCGTAAGCAGTAAAGCTCACACCTATTATGATAATAGTAATGTGAATATATTTAAGCGTTGCGCATTGGAGAGAGAGATAGAGGACTTTTTAATTTATTCCGGAAAAAGGAAGCGCTGCAAAGTTGGTCAACCACAGAGTCGGCTATGAACTGCGGTTCATAAATGAACATGAAAAAATTAATATTGGTTGCAATGTTTTACTAATATATCTGGTATAAGCAGAGTAGACCAATGTGTGCTTGAGTCTTGAACTCGTCACAGAGTCTGG